>NZ_WAAS01000469.1:0-2118 GCF_008806585.1 Micromonospora sp. AMSO12t | reverse complement strand
GCACCACACCCCGACTCACCGGATCGACCAGCAGGAACTCCTCCTCCACCCCCAACCGCGGACCCGACACCACACCATCCCCGCCGACCTGCACCGGCACCACGGCCTCCACTCACGACACCCGGGCGAGCGCCCGACACGGACAGGCCGACAGGGTAGCCCGAACCAGTGACCAACGGGACACCCACAGTCAGTACGCCGACGCGGCAGCCACCACCGGGACACGCCACACCCGACCCCCTGTGGCAAGCTGACCCCAGACGCGACTGGCGGCCAGAGGATGGGACCAAACCATCGGGGAGCTCCACGCGCGGAGGTCGACCGCCTGGGCCCCGCCGGCAGAGGAGCACCATGCCCACCGCCCGACTCCTGCCCGGCACCCCCGTCGCCGACCACATCCTCACCGACGTCGCCGCCGGCGTCACCGCACTGCGCGCCGCAGGCACCACCCCCGGCCTCGCCACCATCCTCGTCGGCGACGACGACGCCAGCGCCGGCTACATCCGCATCAAGCAACGCCAGGCCAGCGAACTCGGCTTCGCCTCACCCCACGTACACCTGCCCGCCACCGCCACCCAGGCCGACCTGCACCACGCAATCGCCGACTTCAACACCGCACCCGACGTGCACGGACTGCTCATCCAGCACCCCATCCCCGCACACCTCGACTACGACCGCGCCCTGCAGACCATGGACCCCGACCTCGACGTCGACGGCATGCACCCCCTCAACATGGGACGCCTCGCCCTCGGCCTGCCCGGACCCCTGCCCTGCACACCCGCCGGCATCGAAGCCCTGCTCGCCTTCCACGACATCCCCGTCGCCGGCCGCAACGTCGTCATCCTCGGCCGCGGCGCCACCCTCGGCCGCCCCCTCGCCCTGCTGCTCACCCAGAAACGACCCGCCGCCAACGCCGCCGTCACCGTCGTGCACACCGGCGTCCCCGACTGGGCCACCCACACCCGCCGCGCCGACATCCTCATCGCCGCCGCCGGCGTCCCCGGCATCATCCAACCCGAACACGTCCGCCCCGGCGCCGTCGTCATCGGCGGCGGCGTCCGCTACGAAGGCCGACGCCTCCTACCCGACGTCGCCGAAAGCTGCGCCGACGTCGCCGGCGCCATCACCCCCCGCGTCGGCGGCGTCGGCCCCACCACCGTCGCCATGCTCTTCCGCAACGCCCTCGACGCCGCCCGCCGCGCCACCGGCCACGCCTGACACCCGCACGGGCCATGGGCGCGCGCTCCGACGAGCCCGCCGGCCGGGCACCGCGCTCCGCGACGCCCGCCGCGTACCGCCTCACGACCGCGCGTCGCCCTCCGCCGCCACCAACCCCGCCAACGCCCGATTGGTACGGTTGGACCGCACCGCGGCGCGCTGCTGCCCGGCCGTCACCTCGATGTACGTCTGCGACGACGCCAACGACGCGTGACCCAGCAACCGCATGATCTCCGCCGCGCTCGCTCCGTCCTCCGCCAACCGCGTCGCGAAGGTGTGCCGCAACGCGTGCAATCGCGCCCCCCGCGGCACCCGGTCGGTGATGCCCGCCCGCCGGTAGCAGGACTCCACCAGATACTGCAGCCCGCCCCGGCGCAGCGGCTCACCCTGCCGGTCCACCAGCAGCGGCGCGTCCGGCCGCACCGTACGCGACCCGAACCGCCGCACCCGGCTGTCCAGGTAGCCCGCCAGGACCCCGTCCAGCTCCGGCTCGATCGGCACCACCCTCGGCCGCCCGCCCTTGCCGGCCACGTCGACCCGCCGCTCGCCCGCACGGCCCGTCAACGATCCCACCCGCAGCGCCAGCAGCTCCGACAGCCGCAACCCCGCGCAGAGCGCCAACGCCAGCACCGCCAGGTCGCGCTCCGGCCACGGGTCGCGCTGCCGGCCCTCCTGCCGGGCCACCGAGGCGAGCAGCTGCTCGGGGGTGTCCGCGCCGCGCAGCGGCTTGGGCTGGGGGAGAGGTGCCCGGGGACGACCGACCGCCGGCATCGGGTTGCCGGCGACCACCCCGTCGGCGACCAGGAAGGAGAAGAAACTGTTCCAGGTGGACCACGCCCGGTGCACCGACGCGGCCGCGCGGGGAGTGGCGAACCGGGCGAATGCCGCGCGCATGACGCG
>NZ_WAAS01000468.1:0-2159 GCF_008806585.1 Micromonospora sp. AMSO12t | reverse complement strand
CGAGGCCGCCCGCCTTCGCCACACGGACACGGTAGCGACGACCGCCGCGCCGCCGCCGTCCCGCGCCGCCGTGTCGCCGCCCTTTCTCGCGCGCCCCGGGTGCAAGGAAGGGCCCCTTCCTATCGCCTTCTGTAGACGAAGGGGCCCTTCCTTGCACCCTCACCTGCTCAGCGCTGGGCGGCGGAGCGGACCAGGGGGAGGGTGCGGTAGGTGATCTGCTCGGCCAGGGCGATGATCGTCGAGGCGCGGCGGATGCCCTCGTACGAGACGATCTGGTCGATCACCCGCTGGAGGTCCGTGTTCGAGCGGGCCACGATCCGGCAGAGCAGGTCGCTGGAGCCGGTGATGGTGTGCGCCTCCAGCACCTCCGGGATCGCGGCCAGGTGCGCGGCGACCAGGTCGTGCCCGTCCCGCTGGCTGATCTCCAGGGTGACGAAGCTGGTCACCCCGAACCCGATCGCCGCCGGGGAGATCTCCGGCCCGAAGCCCGAGATGACGCCCCGCTCGACGAGCTTGTCCAGCCGGGCCTGCACGGTGCCCCGGGCGACCCCGAGGCGCCGTGAGCACTCCAGCACCCCGATCCGCGGTTCCTCGGCGAGCAGTTCGATCAACCGCGCGTCGAGGGCGTCGAGCTGTACACCCTGACCAGCACTCATGGCATATCACCCTACTGAATGCGCAACCTGACCAGGCATAGGCGCGACAGTTGCCCAGTGCGGCCCTTCCCCGCGATCCTCGCCACAGCACCACCGCACCACGCACATGACCGACGGCGGCGGCCACGGGGCCGACCGGAACTTGAGGGAGACCGCGATGACCCAGGCGATCGACCGACCCCAGGCGTCCGACGACGTCGACGTCGACGTGCTCGTCGGCGCCGTCGACCACGACATCAGCCGCGACCCGTTCCCGGTCAAGGGCCTCGACCACGTGCACTTCCTGGTGGGCAACGCCAAGCAGGCCGCGCACTACTACTCCACCGCGTTCGGCATGACCTGCGTGGCGTACCGGGGCCCCGAGCAGGGCTACCGGGACCACGCCCAGTACGTGCTGACCAGCGGCTCGGCGCGGTTCGTGCTGACCGGCGCGGTCCGCCCGGACGCCGAGGGCGCCGAGCACGTGACCAGGCACAGCGACGGCGTCTCCGACATCGCGCTGGAGGTGCCGGACGTCGACGCCGCGTACGCGCACGCCACCGCGCAGGGCGCCACCGGCCTGACCGAGCCGCACGACGTCAGCGACGAGCACGGCACCGTCCGGATGGCCTCCATCGCCGCGTACGGCGACACCCGGCACACGCTCGTCGACCGCTCCCGCTACACCGGCCCGTTCCTGCCCGGCTTCGTGGCCCGCAAGCCGATCGTGGACCGGCAGCCGATGATCGACGCCGGCCTCCAGCCGAAGCGCTTCTTCCAGGCCGTCGACCACGTGGTCGGCAACGTCGAGCTCGGCCGGATGGACGAGTGGGTCGAGTTCTACAAGCGCGTCATGGGCTTCTCGAACATGGCCGAGTTCATCGGCGACGACATCGCCACCGACTACTCGGCGCTGATGAGCAAGGTCGTCGCGAACGGCACCCGCAAGGTGAAGTTCCCGCTCAACGAGCCGGCGATCGCCCGCAAGAAGTCGCAGATCGACGAGTACCTGGAGTTCTACCAGGGCCCGGGCGCCCAGCACATCGCCGTGGCCACCAACGACATCCTGGCCAGCGTCGACGCCATGCGCGCCGCCGGCGTCGAGTTCCTCGACACCCCGGACTCGTACTACGACGACCCGGAGCTGCGCGCCCGGATCGGCCAGGTGCGGGTGCCGATCGAGGAGCTGAAGGCCCGCAAGATCCTGGTGGACCGGGACGAGGACGGCTACCTGCTCCAGATCTTCACCAAGCCGGTGCAGGACCGCCCGACGGTCTTCTTCGAGCTGATCGAGCGGCACGGCTCGCTCGGCTTCGGCAAGGGCAACTTCAAGGCGCTCTTCGAGGCCATCGAGCGGGAGCAGGAAGCGCGCGGCAACCTGTAACACTGACGAGCGTGACGCAGCCTCCGACGTACCCGACGCCGCCGGCCGGTGGGCCTCCGCCCGCCGCCGGCGGCTTCGCGCCGCCTTCCGGTCCCTCCAGTCAGGGGTACGCGGTGCCACCGCAACACGCCCCGCCGCCC
>NZ_WAAS01000467.1:0-2165 GCF_008806585.1 Micromonospora sp. AMSO12t | reverse complement strand
GTCGCGGTGCCGCCAGGAGTTCCCGCATCAGGTGATAGTCGACCTGGTCGCTGACGCCGTCGGTGCAGAGCAGCCAGACGTCGCCGGGGCGCAGCGACACCGCGAGCAGGTCCGCCTCCGGCTCGTCCGGATGGCCGGCGTAGCGGGTGAGCTGGTAGCGGGCGCGATCGGCGGCGGGGGAGCCGACCGGGTACCAGCCGTGCAGTACGCCCAGCCAGGCCGCCGTGTGGTCGACGGTGA
Organism: Micromonospora sp. AMSO12t; assembly: GCF_008806585.1. Lineage (NCBI taxonomy): Bacteria > Bacillati > Actinomycetota > Actinomycetes > Micromonosporales > Micromonosporaceae > Micromonospora > Micromonospora sp. AMSO12t. The sequence goes on along the minus strand of NZ_WAAS01000467.1, from coordinate 1,925 downwards.
GGAGTTCCAGCAGGCCGTCGCGCAGGCGGTAGGCGCGGGAGTCGCCGAGCTGGACGAGCCAGCCCTGCCCGCCGTCGGGCTCCACGAGCAGGGCGGTCAGGGTGCAGCCGGTCAGCTCCGCCAACTGTGCGCCGGCGGCGCGTACGGCTGACTGGACGTGGCCCACGGCGGCGCGTAACTGGCGCGCGTCGACCGCGGGCCAGGCGGCCCGGACCTGCGCGACGAAAGTGCTCATGGCCGTCGTGCCGGCCCGGCGGCTGCCCTCGCCGGCGCCCATGCCGTCGACCACCGCGGCGAAGGGCAGGGCGGGGTCGACGTGCAGCACGTCGAAGTTGGCCGGGTAGCGGTTGCCGACCACGCTGCCGCCGGCGAACTCCAGCGTGACCTCGCCGAGCGGGAGACGGCGCACGTCACCGGGCACGGTGACCTCGGCGCGGCGGCCGGCGGAGGAGGTGCACCGGCGGATCGTACTGGGGGTTGCCGGCGCAGGTGGTCCGGGTTGCCACGTTCGCGGCCACTCAGTCGAGACAGAACTCGTTGCCCTCGACGTCCTGCATCACGAGGCACGACTCGTCGTAGCCGTCGGCAGTCAGTAGTCGCACGCGCACCGCGCCGAGCGCGACCAGCCGTGCGCATTCGGCCTCAAGCGCGGCCACGCGCTCCTCACCCACGAGCCCGGTGCCGACCCGCACGTCGAGGTGCAGCCGGTTCTTGACGACCTTGCCTTCGGGAACGCGCTGGAAGAACAGTCGCGGGCCCACGCCTGTGGGATCGCCGCATGCGAACGCGGAGCCCTGCCGCTCAGGCGGCAGCGCGCGATCGAAGTCGTCCCAGGTGGCAAACCCCTCAGGTGGAGGCGGTACGACGTATCCCAACGCCTCGCACCAGAAACGAGCGACGCGCTCAGGTTCTGCGCAGTCGAAGGTGACCTGGACCTGCTTGACCGACGCCATCGGACCACCATAGAGGCGGGATCCTCCGTCGTCTCCCCGGTTTTGCTGCGCACCCACGCCTGGCACCCGGTGGCCGGACGAAGTTGTCAACATGGGTTGACAGTGCGGCGATGTCAACGTAAGTTGACGACATGAGTCAGGCAACGGAACTCGCGGCGGCAGCCGGCAGCACCGACCCCCGGGTCGGGCTGCGCGCCGTCCGCGCGCTGCGCCGGTTGCTCGAACGGCTCGAGGTGGTCCAGGTGGACAACGCCCGTCGACAGGGCTGGTCCTGGCAGGAGATCGCCGACGAGCTCGAGGTCAGCCGGCAGGCGGTCCACAAGAAGCACGCCGGTCGTCCGGCGGTCGGATCTTCCTGGGAGGCGTGATGTTCGAACGGTTCACCGACCGGGCCCGCACGGTCGTGCGGTACGCCCGGGACGAGGCCCGGACCGAGGGCGAGCGGCCCGTCGGGACCGAGCACCTGCTGCTCGCCCTGCTCTCCGACGGCGACAACCTCGCCGCCCGGGTGCTCGCCGAGGCCGGCCTCCGCGCCGACGACCTGCGGGCCCGCGTCCGCCGGCACACCGTGCGGGGAGCCACCGGCCTCGCCGACGCCGACGCTGCGGCCCTGCACGAGATCGGCATCGACCTGGCCGCCATCGTGGCCCGGATCGAGGAGTCCTTCGGCCCGGACGCGCTGCGCGAGGCCGCGCCGGCGCCGCGCCGCCGCTGGGGTCGCCGACGGTACGCGGGCGGCCCCTTCTCCCCGCGCGCCAAGAAGGTGCTGGAGCTGGCGTTGCGTGAGGCGCTGCGACTGCACCACCGCCACATCGGCACGGAGCACATCCTGCTCGGCGTGCTCCGCGAGGGTCATGGGCTGGGCGCACGGGTGCTCACCGAGGCCGGCGCCGACCTCGACGACCTGCGCCGCCGCGTCGAGACCGCCCTCCGCACCCCCGCCTGACCAAACCCTCACCTCACCCACCCCAC
>NZ_WAAS01000466.1:0-2206 GCF_008806585.1 Micromonospora sp. AMSO12t | reverse complement strand
GACGGGCGGTACGGGCGCCGGGTCAGGCGGCGGGGCGGCGCAGCCGGAGGGCCTGCGCGACGTAGTCGAAGCCGGTGACCAGCGTGACGCCGACCGCGGCGGCCATGATCCACGGGCCGACGGCGGCGAGCACGGCCGGCATGGGCCACAGGTACCACGTGATGGCCAGGATCTGGAGCGCAGTCTTGATCTTGCCGCCCCGGCTGGCCGCGATCACGCCGTGGCGGATCACCCAGAAGCGCAGCGCGGTGATGCCCAGCTCGCGGACGAGGATCACGGCGGTCACCCACCAGGGCAGCTGGTCGTACCAGGAGAGCAGCAGCAGCGCCGCACCGGTGAGGGCCTTGTCCGCGATCGGGTCGGCGACCTTGCCCACCGAGGTGACCAGGGCGAACCGGCGGGCGATCCAGCCGTCGACCAGGTCGGTCGCCGAGGCGACGGCGAAGATCAGGCAGGCGACCATCCGCCAGCCGGCGTGGTCCATGGCGGAGGCGACCACGGACGCCGCGAAGACCGGCACCAGGACCAGCCGCAGCGCGGTGAGCGCGTTGGCCGCGTTCATCACCGGTACGCCGGCCACCACCGGCGCGGGCGTCGATTCCGTCGCCCCGGTCACCGCCGCGCCCCGCTCCGGCGGCCGTGGCGTACCTGGCACCCCACCACGTGGCTCCCCCGCTCCGTCCGGGCCCGCCGTCACCGTGTTGCGCCGGGCGCCGCCGAGATCATCTCATCCGGGACCGCCACCAGGTCCACTCCCTCGGTGCTGGTCACCGTCGCCCGCACCAGGTCGCCGGGGCGCAACGCGGCCAGGTCCACCCCGCCGTCGGCCGGGGCGACGAGGGTGGTCGAGCCGTCGACCTCGGGGGCCTGGTGGGCCGCCCGCCCCTCGACCACGCCGTCGTCGACCGAGTCGACCAGCACCTCGACCGTGGAGCCCAGGCGTTCCTCGGCGCGCTGCGAGCAGAGCTCGTCGGCGAGCGCGCTGAGCTTGTCGTAGCGACGCTTGACGGTGGCGGCGGAGACCTTGCCGGGCAGCCCGGCGGCCTCGGTGCCGTCCTCGTCGCTGTAGTCGAACACGCCGATCGCGTCGAGCCGCGCCTCGGTCAGGAACCGGACCAGCTCCTGGTAGTCGCCGCGCGTCTCGCCCGGGAAGCCGACGATGAAGTTGCTCCGTGCGCCCGCAGCCGGGGCCAGCGCGCGGGCGCTCGCCAGCAGCTCCAGGAACCGCTCGGTGGAGCCGAAACGGCGCATCCGGCGCAGCACCGGCTCGCTCGAGTGCTGGAACGACAGGTCGAAGTAGGGCGCGACGCCGGGCGTGGTGGCGATCGCCTCGACCAGGCCGGGCCGGGTCTCGGCCGGCTGGAGGTAGCTCGCCCGCACCCGGACGATGCCGTCGATCGCGGCGAGCTGGGGCAGCAGCTTCTCCAGCGCCCGGGGGTCGCCCAGGTCCTTGCCGTAGGAGGTCGAGTTCTCGCTGACCAGCACCAGCTCGCGGACGCCGGTCTTGGCCAGCCACTCCGCCTCGGCGAGCAGCTCGTCCGGCGTACGGGAGACGAAGGCGCCGCGGAAGGCGGGGATGGCGCAGAACGCGCAGCGCCGGTCGCAGCCGCTGGCCAGCTTGAGCGAGGCGACCGGGCCGGTGTCGAGCCGGTGGCGCAGCACCTGGCGCAGGTGGGCCGGGGTGTGCTCGTCGGTCTCGGTGACGCCCCGGACCGGAGTGCCGTGGCCGGGCAGCGACACCCCGCTGTCCCGCCGGGAGACGGGGGTGAGGGGCAGCAGCTCGCGCCGGTCGCGCGGGGTGTGCGCGCCGATCCGCTCGCCGGCCACCACCGCGTCCAGCCGGGCGGCGATGTCCGGGTAGTCGTCGAAGCTCAGCACCGCCTGCGCCTCGGGGAGGCTGTCGGCCAGCTCGCGGCCGTACCGCTCGGCCATGCAGCCGGCGGCGACCACCTTGGCGCCGGTGTCGGCGGCGGCCAGCAGGGTCTGGATGGAGTCCTGCTTCGCCTTCTCCACGAAGCCGCACGTGTTGACGACCACCACGTCGGCGCCCTCGCCGTCGGTGGTGACCTGCCAGCCGTCGGCGTGCAGCCGGGCGGCCAGCTCCTCCGAGTCGACCTCGTTGCGGGCACAGCCCAGGGTCAGCAGGGCGACACGGCGGCCGTCGTGCCGGGCAAGCGGGTGCTGTACGCCGCCTCGCACGGCCTCG
>NZ_WAAS01000465.1:0-2235 GCF_008806585.1 Micromonospora sp. AMSO12t | reverse complement strand
CGGTCTTGGCCGAGGCGCCGATCAGACCGGCGCCGACCATGGCGACCACGACGACGACGGCCGCGCCGGCGGCGCGCCACGGTGTCCCGTGACGGCCGCCGGCCGGTGTCGCCGTCATGTCAGACGAAGGACTCATCGGTCCGACGCCGGCGCATCAGCACGAGGCCGCCCAGGGCGGCCGCGCCGATCAGGCTCGCCCCACCGGCGGCCAGGCCCCGGTCGGTGCCGGCGGCGACGCCACCGTCACCACCGTCGACCCCACCGCGCGGCAGCACGACCAGCTCGCCCTCGCCGCAGGAGCCCTTGAGCTCGTAGCGGCCCGGCTTGGCGTCCTCGGAGACCTCGGCCTCGCCGTAGTAGATGAAGTCCCGCTTGTGCTCCCAGCGGTCCTCGTCCTTGCCGTTGCCCTCGGACTCCTCGTCCGACCAGCCGCTGTCGTGGCCCTTCCGGTCGTACTCGTCCGAGCCGTTGCTGTCCGAGCCGTTCCCGTCGTGGTCCTTGCGGTCCTCGCGGTCGTACTCGTCCGAGCCGTTGCTGCCCGAGCCGTACTTGTCCTCGCGACCCTCGCGGCCCTCACGGTCGCCCTTGTCGTGGCCCTTCTCGCGGCCCTCGCGGTCGCTCTTGTCGTGGCCCTTTTCGCGGCCCTCGCGGTCGCCCTCGGCGTCCTGGCCGTGCTCGTAGCCCTTCCAGTCGCGCTCGCCCTCGGCGCCGGCGTCGGCGGCGCCGCCACCCTGGCCGTTGGTCGGCGGCTTCGGCTCTCCGGTGGCGGTGGCGGTGGCGGACGGCTGCGGCTTGGGCGTCTCGTCCTTGCCGTTGTCGTCCTTGCCGTGGTCGCGGCCCTTGTCCTCGTGGTCGCGGCCCTTGTCCTCGTGGTCCTTGCCCTTGTCGTGGTCCTTGCCCTTGTCCTCGTGGTCCTTGCCCTTGTCGTGGTCGCGGGAGTCCTCCTCCCCGCCACGCCAGTCGTTGCGGCCCTCGGCCGGCTTGAGCTTGACCTTGCCGGTGACCTTCGACCACACGAAGGCGTGCTCCTGCCGGTCCGGGCAGACCTCGAGCAGCTTGACCGTCTCGCCCGCCCTGACGACGTGCGGCTTGGCGTAGACCTTGCCCTCGTCGTCGTGGTGACCGTCCGCGAACGCGATCCCCGGCGTGAACACGAGCAAGGAGGCGCCACCGAGGGCCGCGCCAGCAACGACCTTCCCGAGCATCTTGTTTGCCATGACCTGCGTCACTCCATCCCTGTTGTCCTCGAGCCCGGTGACAACCGAGCTAAGGACGACGTTAGACCGATTCACGAGCTATGCAGGGAAAGATTCGTGTTTTGGTATTTATGGAGGCTAAGGGCGGTAGGGGAGCTACGCCGCTTTGGTAACGTGCCCGACCGGCTCGGGTGGTTCCCGCCCTCCCGGCACCCGGAGGGCCGGTCGCGCGGCGCGTGCCCGCGCCGGTGGTCGCGTCCCGTCCCGTCCGCCCCGCCGGCACCGGGCGTCCCCTCCGGCCGCTCCCTGCCACATCGAGGCATTGCCATGGAAGCGCTCCCATGCAAGAATCGCTGCACGCGGTTCGGGGAGCCACACCGCGCAGGCAGGAGTCGAGGGCACCGGTCCGCCGGACGACATCCCGCCTCCCGGCCGGCCCATCGTCGCCGGTCGGACCACCACCAAACGCCCGTCCGGGTCGGGCACCCCCCGAAGAACCCGTGGTACCGGCGGACGTCCGCGCAGGACGCCCATCGGGCCTTATCGCCGGGCCGTTCGCGGATCCGGTCTCGCCCAAGGAGATCAGTGGCATGAATGTGTGGAGAAGGCTGTCCGGCCCCCGCCGGGCCCTCGCGCTCGGTGGCGCGGGCGCTCTGGTCGCGGGCGGACTGGTGACCCTGCCGGTCACCGTGGCGCACGCCGCCACCCAGTGCGACGTGTCGTACACGACCAGCGACTGGCAGGGCGGGTTCACCGCCTCCGTCAACATCAAGAACACCGGCGACGCCCTCAACGGCTGGACGCTGGGCTTCACCTTCCCCGACGGCAGCCAGCGGGTGCAGCAGGGCTGGTCGGCCCGCTGGTCGCAGAGCGGCCAGAACGTCACCGCGCAGAACGAGTCCTACAACGGCGTGGTGGCCAGCGGCGCCACGGTGAGCCTCGGCTTCAACGGCGCCTGGAGCGGCAGCAACCCGAAGCCGACGTCGTTCACGCTCAACGGCGTGACCTGCAACGGCGGCACCAACCCCACCACCCCGCC
>NZ_WAAS01000464.1:0-2241 GCF_008806585.1 Micromonospora sp. AMSO12t | reverse complement strand
CGTACTTGTCGACCTCACGGACCTGGTGCTTGTCGTCCACCACCTGCGCGGTCGCCGAGTCGGGGGCGTTGATGAAGAGGTGGTTCTCCCGCACCTCCAGCTCCAGCGGCCCGGTGCCCCGGCCCCGGATGGTGTCGACGAGCTGGCCGCCGGAGTCGAACGCGTAGACCGTGCCGGACGCCTCGTCGGCGCAGTAGTACCGCCCGGCCCACGCCACGGCCGGGCTGAGCTGGTCGCCCGCGCCCGGCACCGTGAACGCCCGGACCGCGCCACCACTGTCGACCACGTGCACCCGCCGCTCGCCGGGCACCGTCACGGGCACGTCCGGCCCGCTCGTCCGCGCCGGCAGCGCGCCCGGCGCTGCCATCGTCAGCGGCGTGGTCCGGACCTTGCCGCCCTGCACCCGCACCAAAGCACCCGCCGTACGGTCGAGCACCGCGACGCCGTCGTCCAGGGTGGAGAGGACCAGCTCGTGGCTGGCGTCCGCGACGTCGTACGTCTCGACCTTCTTCGGGCTGAGGCCGGCCCCGGCGGGGGCCGCCGACGCGGGCGCGGAGGGCAGCGGCGCGGCGGTGACCGCCGAGACGGTGCCCTCGCTGGGCACCGCGATCCACAGGCGCCCCTCGCCGTCGAAGGACCCGCCGGTGATGCCCGGCGGGTAGCGCACCGGCTCGCCGATCGGGGTCAGCGACCGCGGGTCGAGCTGCCGGACGACACCCTGCACGGCGTCGACGACGAACGCCGCGTCCTCGTGCAGGGCGACGTTGACGCCGAGCCCCGGGGTCGTCCGGGTGGTCGCGGTGATCTGGAGGGTGGCCAGGTCCAGCGAGCTGACCTGCCCGGTGTTCAGGTCCCGCAGGACCAGCAGGCGGTCGGTCTGGGTGACCTGCACCGGGTGCCGGCGGGCGCCCGGGACCCCGACGCGGGTGTCGACCCGCGCGGTGATCCCGTTGACGCGGGCCAGCTCGCTGCGCGCGGCGCTCCACAGCCAGGAACTCGCGTCGTGGCTCGCCACCGCGTTGTCCGCCGCGCCGAGGCCGTGGACGGTGAGCCCCATGGCGGCCAGCAGCGCGGCCACCGTCGCGATGGTGACGACCCCGCCCCGCATCCGGCGGGGCCGGGGACGCGGGGGGCCGGTGCCGGCGTGCCCGGCGTCGTCGATGGTGGCCACTACCGGCTGCCTCCCGTGTCGTCCCTGGCAGGTGGCACGCCATGACGGCGACCCTCCCCTGAGCCGGGTGCCATCATATGGCCGGGTCGGGGGCATGGGAACCCGCACCGTCCCCCTGTGGACACCGAGCGTGTGCGCCGCGCCGTGGTGTCCGGTCAGCTCGACGGCGTGTCGCCCTCCCGTTCCGTGCAGACCTGCCCGGACGTGGCGAACGAGTCCGTCGAGTAGACCGCCAGCACCGTGAAGCAGTAGTCCACCCGCGAGTTCAGCCCGTTGACCGTGTAGCTGGTCCGGCCCGGGTCCACCGTGGCCATCACGCCCAGCGCCTGGCCGGTCCGGCCGCCGGCCACCATGAACGGCACCCCGCCGCCCGCCGGGTCCGTCCAGTTCAGGGTGATCGTCGCCGAGTCGTCCTTCAGCGTCAGCCCGCCCGGCGGGGGACCGGCCGCCGACGCGGACGGCGCGGCCGCAGACGGCAAGCCGGGTCCCGCTGGCGGCGCCGCGTCCCGGTTGAGCACCAGCACGCCCACGCCGACGAGCGCCACCACGGCCAAAACCGCGACGACGACCGCGACGATGACCGCCGTGCGGTTCCGGCTGCCCTCCTCGGGCTCCGGCATCATCGGGTACGCCGGCGGCGGCGGGAAGGCCGGCGCCTGCTGCTGCGCGGGGTGCTCGGCCGTCGACCGGGTCCGCACGGGCTGCGCCTTCATCGGGAACGTCTCGTCGATGTCGAGGTACGCCGGCGGCAGGTCGTCGACCCGCTCCCGCTCCGGCTCCGGCTGCTCCACCTCCTCCCGCTGCCGTTGCGACTCGGCCCGCTCCAGCTCCTCCTCGACGTCCGGTTGCTCGGCGTCGCTGTCGGCGTCGGTGGTCGCGCCCGTGAGCGCCTGCGGGGGAGCCGTGCTGCTCCACGGCGGCGCGGACATGCTCCACGGCGGCGCGCTCACCGGCGGCTGGCCCCCGGGTGGGGCGCTCACCGGCGGCTGAATCCCGGGGGGCGCGCTGAACTGCTGCGGAAGAGCGGGCGGCGCGTTGACCGGCGGTGGCATCACCGACGGTGGGGGCGG
>NZ_WAAS01000463.1:0-2248 GCF_008806585.1 Micromonospora sp. AMSO12t | reverse complement strand
AGCCTGCCACGTCGGACCGCCTGAGGGTGTCCCCCGTTTCGGTGAGCAGGCCCAACACGGCCCGGGCCACCAGGCGCGGCACCTCCAGTTGCGCCACGTGGCCGACCCCGTCGAGCATCAGCAGCCGGCTGTCCGGGACGACGCGGGCCGTCTGCGGTGCCACCCGCACGTCCACCAGCCGGTCGGCCCGCCCGCCGACGACCAGGGTGGGCGCCTCGACCGTCGCGGCGAGCCGCCACAGCGACCCCGACCCCGGCAGGTACGACCGCAGGAAGCTGGAGACCAGTCCCCGGAACGTCCGGACGTACGCGGCGGCGTAGTGCGCGGCCTCGTGCCGCACCCGGATCTCCTCCAGCGCCTCCTCCCGGCGCTGGTCGCAGATCCGGGTGAGGTCGGCCACGCAGGACTCCATCACCTGCTGGGCCATCACCTCGGGCGCGATCTGGGCCAGCCGCCAGGCGGCCAGGCGCTCGCCCCGGGGGATCGCCAGCAGCGGCAGCATCCGGCCCTGCAACGAGCGCCGGAAGTCCAGGAACGGCAGCGCCGGCGAGATCAGGGTCAGGCTCCGGACCAGGTCCGGGCGTACCGCCGCCACCTGCACCGAGACCGCCCCGCCCAGCGAGTTGCCGAACAGGTGCACCGGCCCCCGGCCGGAGTGCTCGATCCAGCGGATCACCCGGTCGGCGAAGGACGGGACGGTGTACCGGCGGCCCGGCTCGCTGCGGCCGAACCCCGGCAGGTCGATGGCCTGCCCGTCGAGGTGGTCGGCGAGCAGGTACGCCAGGTCGGTCCAGTTCTGCGACGAACCGCCGAGCCCGTGCACGTAGAGCGCCGGCTCCGCGCCGGGAGCGGTGGCCGGCGTGTCCCGGACGTACGTCACCGTGCCGTCGAGGCGTACCTCCCGCCCCGGCCAGGGCGGTGGGACGGAGTGCTCGGGAAGGAGGTGGTCCGGCCGGAGGGTGGCGCGCTTCATGACTCCAGTCTGCCCGGGGCCGCAACGACCGGCAGCGCTCAGGCCAGCAGCGCCTCGATCCGGCGGTTGACCGCGGCCAGGGTGGCCCGGACGACCGCCTGCCGGGGGTCACCGGCGACCAGCGCGGAGCCGACGAGCTGCTCCACCCAGCCGTCGCAGACGAGCAGCACCACGACCGTGGCCACGTCGCAGTTGCCGAAGGGCACCACGGCCGCGTGCTCGACGAAGCAGCGCCCACGGTCGGGGCCGGCATCGGGGCCGGGCTCGCCGCCGCGCAGCAGCTCGTCCACCGCCGCCGCCGCGGCCACCGCGCAGAGCCGCAGCACGTACCCGTCGACGGCCGGCCCGGTCGAGTAGCCGGCGGCGCTCTCCCCGCCGGCCAGCAGGCGTACCTCCACGGTGGCGTCGAGCCCGAAGGTGCTCACCTGGACGTGGTCGATCACCACCCGGGGGCCCACCGCGCCGCCGGTGTCCAGCGGCCGGGACGGCGCGGTCTCCGTCGTCGTCACCTGCCCACCGGAGTACGACGTACCGACGGTCGCCGGGGCACCGGCCGGAGTCCCGGAAGGGGCGGCGGAGACCGAGCCGGGCTCCTCCACCGTGGCCCGGCCCCGGTGCGGGGCGACGGGCTGCCGCCGCCGGCGCGGGGTCTCGGGCGCCGCCTCGGGACGCTGTTCGGCCCGGGGCGACGCGGCCTCCGACGGGCCGCCGGTCACCCTGGCGCCGGGCACCCGGGGCTCTGCGGAGGACGGCTCGGCGGGGCGTGCCGCGACGCCCGCCGTCCGGGGGTCGGCACCGCGCGGCTCCGCCGACCGGCGGCGCACCGGCGGGGCGGGTGCCGCCGGCATGCCGGGCAGGTTCTGCGGCGCGGCGGCCAGCCCCATCCGGTCCTGGAGCAGGCGGGCGACCTGCCGGCTCACCTCGGCCGGGTCGGCCCCGTCGGCGAGGTCGAGCCGCAGGCTGTGCGCGCCGGCCGGGGTACGGCGCAGCGCCGCGTCGCGGACACCGGCCACGCCACGGACGGCGTCGAGGATGGCGTTGACGTCGAAGCCCTCCGGGCGCTCCCGCGGCGGGGCAGGCTCGTCCTCGCGGCGCAGATGGGTGGCGATGCGGGCGAGTTCGGGGGTCTCGGCAGGTGGCTCCACGGCTGGCGGCTCCGGCACGACGGGCACGTCCGGCTCGGCGGGGACGCGCTGCGGCAACACCGCCGATGCGGACTCCGGCGCCGGGTCGGCGGCGGCCGGCGGGGCCGGCTCGGGCGCGGACCGGCGGGCC
>NZ_WAAS01000462.1:0-2283 GCF_008806585.1 Micromonospora sp. AMSO12t | reverse complement strand
GGCGCCGGTCGGCGGGTCCGGGTGGCGGGGGACAATCGCCGGCGTGTCCGACCTTTCCGCCGCCTTCGTCCGCCTGCACGCCAGTCTCTCCCCGGTCGCCTTCGTTCCCGAGGTGCGGCTGCACCAGGCGGACGACGCGATCGGCCTGTGGGAGCTGACGGAGGGCGAGTTCCGCAGCGCGCAGCCGCCGCCGTTCTGGGCCTTCGCCTGGGCCGGCGGGCAGGCGCTGGCCCGGTACGTCACCGACCACCCGGAACTGGTCGCCGGCCGCCGGGTGCTGGACCTCGCCGCAGGCTCCGGCCTGGTCGCCATCGCCGCCGCGCGGACCGGCGCCGCCGCCGTGCGCGCCGTGGAGATCGACGAGCTGGCCGTCGCGGCCGTCGCGGTCAACGCCGAGGCCAACGGGGTACGCGTCGACGCCGAACTCGGCGACGTCCTCGACGGCGACGCCGGTGGGGCCGAGGTGGTGCTCGCCGGGGACGTGTTCTACAGCCAGGCGATGGCCAACCGGGTGTTGCGCTTCCTGCTCCGGGCCGCCCGCGCCGGGGCCCGGGTGCTGGTCGGCGACCCCGGCCGGGCCTTCCTGCCCCACGACCGCTTCGACGAACTGGCCGTCTACGACGTGCCGGTGCCCGAGACGCTGGAGAGCGTACGGGTGAAGCGCACCACGGTGTGGCAGTTGCGGGCGGGGCTGCCGGGGGCGGGCCGCTAGCGTGTCGGCGTGCTGTTCCGGAGCTGGGCGCAGACCGCCGACGCGCACTGGCCGGACGTGGCCCGGGTACGCGACCACGTGGGGGTCGCGCACCTGGTCGTGACCCGGCACGCCCTGGTCCGTGAGGTGCTCACCGATCCGGCGACGTACCGGCCGGACAACGCGCTGGACGCGGTGACCCCGATCCCGGTGGCCGCGCTGCGGGTGCTGGCCGGGCACCGGTTCCGGCTGCCGCCGACCCTGGCGAACAACGGTGGCGCCAGCCACCCGGCGATCCGGGCGATCGTCGCCGACGCCCTGCACCCGACGCGGGTCGCCGCGCAGCGGCCCTGGCTGACCGACCTGGTCCGGGAGCGCGTCGGCGGGATCGCCGCCACCCTGGACGCCGGCGGGGCGGTGGACCTGTACGCCCGGCTCGCCGCCGACCTGCCGCTGCTGGTGCTGGCCCGGCTGGTCGAGCTGCCGGACGCGCCGGTCGGCGCGGTGAAGGAGTTCGCCCGCGCCGCGCTGGAACTGTTCTGGGCGCCCCTGGACGCCGAACGGCAGCAGGCCCTCGCCGCCGAGGTGGGCCGCTTCCACCGGGTGCTGCGCGAGTTCGCCGCGACCGGGGGCGGGCTGGCCGGGTCGCTGCGGGCCGCCGGGCACCCGCCCGACGTGGTGGTGGGCGCGCTGTTCTTCCTGCTGGTGGCCGGCCAGGAGACCACCTCGCAGTTCCTCACCCTGCTGCTGCACCGGCTGACCGGCGAGCCGGCCGTGCTGGCCGGCCTGCGCGACGGCACCGTCGCGGTCGCCGACGTCGTCGAGGAGGGGCTGCGGCTGGAGCCGCCGATCGTCACCTGGCGGCGGGTAGCGGCGGTGGACACCACGCTGGGCGGGACGGCGGTGCCGGCGGGCACCAGCATCGTGCTCTGGCTGGCCCGCGCCGGCCGCGACCCGTCCACCGTCGACGCGCCGGACGAGTTCCGACCCGGGCAGCGCGGCTCCCGCCGGCACCTGGCCTTCGGGGCCGGCGCGCACCGCTGCGTCGGCGACCAGTTGGCCCGGATGGAGGCGGCCGTGGTGGTCGCGGAGACCGCCCCGCTGCTGGACGGCGTCAGCGTGCTCCGCGAGCCGTGGTGCCCGGACAACCTGACCTTCCGGATGCCCGACGCGTTCGTCGTCCGCCGCCGCTGACCGGCCCACGGACGCCGTACCGCACCGGCCCGGGGGTGCCGTGCTCTCCGGGGTGGCCCCGGTGGCCCGCCAACGGACACCCGGCTCGCCGAGCGGCACGCGGCCCGGTGCGCGGCACGCGGCCCGGTGATCAGGACGCCATGGACCTTTGCCGGCGGTTTTAAGGTCCATGGCGTCCTGATCACCACCGGCGAGGCGGCACCGGAGGGCTGTGTCGGCGGGCGGTGGGCAGGTCGCGGCGGCGGCCCGTGTGGGAGAGGTGGCGGCCCTCGTGGGAGAGGTGGCGGCCCCGTGTGGGAGAGGTGGCGGCCCCGTGTGGGAGAGGTGGCGGCCCCGTGTGGGAGAGGTGGCGGCGGGACTCGACGAAAGTCAGGGGACGGTGGTGCCGTTCGGGCGCG
>NZ_WAAS01000461.1:0-2309 GCF_008806585.1 Micromonospora sp. AMSO12t | reverse complement strand
GGTGAGCCCGGCGGCGAGGGTGAGGGGGATCGCCGCCAGCGCGGCGAGCAGGGCGTGGAGCAGGGGCCTTCGGAGCATGGTGGAGGAACTCCTGTCACAGGTCGAGGTGCGGTGTGTGACGGCCCGGTGCTCCCCCGACAGTCAACCAGCAAAGTCGACGCATCTCAATGGAATCCCGTTTCACGCAAGGCATTCACGGCCAATGCTTTTCAACATCTTTCTCATATCGTGAACATCAACAAAATTCACGATCATGAATGTGGCGGCTAAGGTTTGCTCATCGTCCAGACCGCCTGTCGGGTGTGCCACGAGCCACCCGGGGGCCACCACAGTAGGAGGACCGGGAGATGTCACTCCCTCGCACTCATCGGCGGACCCTCGCCGCTGCGGCCAGCGTGTTCGCCAGCGCCGCCATGGTCACCACCATGATCGGCGCACCGGCGGCGGCCTCGGCCACCGGCGAGATCCTCAGCGCCGGTGGCGCGACCGCCGTGGCCGACAGCTACATCGTGGTACTCAAGGACACCAGCGTCGGCGGTCGCGCCGGCACCCGGCAGGGCGAGGTGAAGAGCACGGCGGGCTCCCTCGCCGCCCGCTTCGGCGGCAGCGTCGGGCACGTCTACGGTGACGCGCTCAACGGCTTCGAGGTGAAGCTCTCCGAGCGGGCCGCCAAGCGCCTCGCCGCGCACCCCGACGTCGCCTACGTCGAGCAGAACCACACCGTGACGACGACGGCCACCCAGAACAACCCGCCGTGGGGCCTGGACCGCATCGACCAGCGGAACCTCCCGCTGAGCCGCACCTACACCTGGAACAGCAGCGGCACCGGCGTGACGGCGTACATCATCGACACCGGCATCCGGACCACCCACGTCGACTTCGCCGGTCAGGCCGTCGACGGCTACGACGCGATCGACAACGCGCTGCCGGCCGCCGACTGCAACGGCCACGGCACCCACGTCGCGGGCACCGTCGGCGGCAACACCTACGGCGTGGCGAAGGACGTCCGGCTGGTGGCCGTCCGCGTGCTGAACTGCCAGGGCAGCGGCACCTGGGCGCAGGTCATCGCCGGCATCAACTGGGTGACCTCGAACCACCAGGCGGGCCAGCCGGCGGTGGCGAACATGAGCCTCGGCGGTTCGACCAACGCCGCCCTGAACACCGCCGTGGCGAACTCGATCGCCGACGGCATCACCTACGCCGTGGCCTCCGGCAACTCGAACGCCAACGCCTGCAACTTCTCGCCGGCCTCCGTGCCGACGGCGCTGACCGTCAACGCCTCGCAGAGCAACGACGCCCGCGCGTCGTTCTCCAACTACGGCACCTGCACCGACCTGTTCGCCCCCGGCGTGGGCGTGCTGTCGGCCTGGTCCACCAGCGACACCGCCACCTCGTCCATCAGCGGCACCTCGATGGCCTCGCCGCACGTCGCCGGCGCGGCTGCCCGGGTGCTCAGCGTCAACCCGAGCTGGACGCCCGCCCAGGTCCACTCGTACATCGTCAGCCAGGCCACCCCGAACGTGATCACCAACCCGGGCACCGGTTCGCCGAACCGCCTGCTCTACCTGGCTCCCACCTTCTGACCGACACCGTCGGCACACCGGCCCCGGGGCGTCCGCGCCCCGGGGCCGGCGCGCGTGCGGAAGACGTCGACGGGTGTCCATGTTGCGGGGAGCCCGGGGCGCGCCTAAGCTGCCGTCAGTGGGAGCGCTCCCGGGCCCGTGGGCGGGGATCTGTCGCGAGGCTCCTGGCCCGACGACCCGCCTGCGGGCCGTCGGCGTACGAACTGCCGTACCCGTCGGGCGGACGTGGCGTCCCGCCGCCCTGCGCTGCCGGCACCCCCACCACCGATCGGAAGCGAAGGCACCCGTATGAAGCTCCTACCGCGCCCGTCCCGGCGCACCCTGGTCATGGCCGGCGCGGTCGGCGCGCTGACCGTCGCGGCGTCGGCCGCGGTCCCGGTCGCCAGCGCCCAGGCCGCCACCGGCTGCGCCGTCACCTACACCACCAGCAGTTGGTCCGGCGGCTTCACCGCCAACATCACGATCAAGAACCTGGGCGACGCGGTCGACGGCTGGACGCTCGGCTTCGCCTTCCCCGACGCCGGCCAACGGGTCGGCCAGGGCTGGTCGGCGACCTGGAGCCAGGCCGGCGCCGCCGTCACCGCGCGCAACGTGAGCTGGAACGGCGCGCTGGCGACCGGTGCGTCGACCAGCATCGGGTTCAACGGCACGTGGAGCGCCGCCAACCCCGCGCCGACGGCGTTCACCCTCAACGGCACCGCCTGCACGGGCGCGACCACGCCGACC
>NZ_WAAS01000460.1:0-2313 GCF_008806585.1 Micromonospora sp. AMSO12t | reverse complement strand
AGCGCTGGGGTGCTGAACCGACCGGACGTCGCCGTGGTGGGGGCGGGACCGGTCGGGCTGGCGATCGCCTGGCGCTGCGCGCAGCGCGGACTGCGGGTCGTCGTGCACGATCCCGCCCCGGGCTCCGGCGCGTCCCACGTCGCCGCCGGGATGCTCGCCCCGGTCGCCGAGGCGTACTTCGGCGAGCACGAGCTGACCGGGCTGCTGACCGCCTCCGCCGCCCGCTGGCCGGCGTTCGCCGCCGAGCTGACCGCCGCCGCCGGCGTGGACGTCGGCTACCGGACCGAGGGCACGCTGATGGTCGGGCTGACCGCCGACGACCTGGCCGAGGCGCGGCGGCTGTGGGCGTACCAGCAGGGGATCGGGCTGCCGGTGACGCCGCTGCGCCCCACGGCGCTGCGGGACCGCGAGCCGGCGCTGGCACCCCGGGTGCGCGGCGGCGCGCTCGCCGAAACCGACCACCAGGTCGACCCGCGCCGGCTCGTGCCCGCGCTGCGCACGGCCGCCGAGCGGGCCGGCGCCACGCTGGTGCCCGCCGCCGTGCGCTCCCTGTCCGACGTGGACGCCGCGGTCACCGTGGTCGCGGCCGGCTGCGGCGCGGCGGCCCTGACGGGGCTGCCCGTGCGGCCGGTGAAGGGGCAGGTGGTCCGGCTCCACGCGCCCGGCGGCGGCGCGCCGGGCTTCCGGCACGTCATCCGGGGGTACGCCGACGGCGAGCACGTCTACCTCGTGCCCCGCGCCGACGGGGAGGTGGTGGTGGGCGCGACCGTCGAGGAGCGCTCCGACACCGACGTGTCCGCCGGGGCGGTGCTGCGCCTGCTCCGCGCCGCCGTCGACCTGCTGCCCGAGCTGGCCGAGTACGACCTGGTGGAGACACTCGCCGGCCTGCGCCCCGGCACCCCCGACAACGCCCCGATCCTCGGCCCGCTGCCCGGCCGGCCCGACGTCGTCGCCGCCACCGGACACCACCGGCACGGCATCGTGCTCACCCCGGTCACCGCCGACCTGATCGCCGAGCTGGTCGTCACGGGTGCGGCGGACCCACTGCTCGCCCCCTTCACCCCGGCCCGGTTCCCGCCGCCGGTGACCCCGACGCCGGTGGCCGGTGTGCCGCCGGCAGCAGGGCTCCGCGACCCGCAGCAGCGGCCCGGGCAGCCGGCGCCGGGGTCCGGCGCGACGCGGGCGGCCGGGTCGGGGCCGGTGGTGGGCGCGACGCCGGCGACCGGTGCGGTGCCGGTGGCCGGGGCGATGCGGGCGTCCGGCGGGGAACCGGGCGTCATGGCCGCCGATGGTCGGTCCGGCCCCCTGTCGACCGAGGAGGAGCACACGTGGAACTGACGGTGAACGGTGCCGGGCGCAGCCTGCCCGGCGGCTCGACCGTGGCGGACCTGGTCCGCGCGGTCACCGACCAGCAGCGCGGCCTCGCCGTCGCGGTCAACGGGGAGGTGGTGCCGCGTACGGGCTGGCCGGCGACCGTGCTGCGCGACGGTGACCGCGTCGAGGTGCTCAGCGCCGCCCAGGGCGGGTGACGCGGTGAGCTTCGACCTGGGCGGCGTGAGCTTCACCTCCCGGCTGATCCTCGGCACCGGCGGCGCGGCCAACCTGCGCGTGCTGGAGGACGCCATCCGTGCCTCCGGCACCGAACTGGTCACCCTGGCCCTGCGCCGCGTCGACACCGCCCCCGGCACGGCCGGCGGGCTGCTGGACCTGCTCGACCGCTGCGGCGTACGGCTGCTGCCGAACACCGCCGGCTGCTACACGGCGGGCGAGGCGGTCAAGGTGGCGCACCTGGCCCGGGAGGCGTTCGGCACGGACTGGGTGAAGCTGGAGGTGATCGGCGACGAGCGCACGCTGCTGCCCGACGGGGTGGAGCTGCTGCGCGCCGCCGAGGAACTCGTCGACGACGGGTTCGTCGTGCTGCCGTACACGTCGGACGACCCGATCCTGGCCCGGCGGCTGGCCGACGTCGGCTGCGCGGCGGTGATGCCGGCGGGCGCGCCGATCGGCTCCGGCCTGGGTGTGTCGAACCCGCACCACATCCGGCTGATCCGGCAGAGCGTCGACGTGCCGGTGATCCTGGACGCCGGCATCGGCACCGCCTCGGACGCCGCGTTGGCCATGGAGCTGGGCTGCGACGCGGTGCTGCTCGCCAGCGCGGTCACCCGCGCCGCCGACCCGGTGGCGATGGCCACCGCGATGCGGTACGCGGTCGAGGCGGGCCGGCTCGCGTACGGGGCGGGTCGGATCGCCCGCCGATTCCACGCGCTCGCCTCCACCCCGGACGAGGGACGGCCGGACCTGTGACCCGCCCCG
>NZ_WAAS01000459.1:0-2321 GCF_008806585.1 Micromonospora sp. AMSO12t | reverse complement strand
GGGCGGGCGAGCTCCCAGGCGTAGGCGGGTGCGTCGTCCTGGTCGACGGTCTCGGCGTCGTCGGCGCCGGTGGTGACGCCGAGGAGTTTGCGGACCCAGGCGCGGGCGTCGGCGCGGTGGTCGGCGAGGGTTTTGCCGGACCAGTCGCGGGAGACGAGGATGCGGCGTCCACCGATGCCGAGGGTGGCCCGTTGGTGGACTTTGCCTTTGCAGCGTCCGGCTTGCAGGCGGCCGTGTGCCTTCTTGGGTTGGATGCCGTAGAGCAGCCAGTTGGCGCAGCGTTCGTTGCACGGCGTGATGCGCAGTTGGTGCCAGAGCCGGTCGAGGTGGTCACGCTGCCGGTCCGTCTCTGCCTTGTGGCAGTCGGCGGCGCTCTTGGTGATGTACTTCGTGATGTAGCCGATCGTGCGGTCAGCATGCACGGTGCCCGGGGTGACGCCCTCGGCGTGCACCTGCCGGCCGAAGCGGACGACGTGCACAGGCGTGGCGTCGGGGTCGGCGTCGAGCAGGTCCAGGCCGTCAGCCCACGTCGTCAGCGGCTCACGGGTGTCGGGGTCTACCCAGGCGTCAGCGTCGTTGTCCCACACCGGCAGCCGGTCGAGGGAGTAGACGAGCTCGTCGACGGGCGGCCACCAGACTTGGTGGTAGGTGGCGGCGGCGACCTGGCGCAGCAGGGCGCGGGGGATGGTGCCGCGGATGGCGAAGTGCGCGTGCGGCGCCAAGCGTCGTTGGGGCTCGACGCAGCCGGCGTACTGGACGTTCCAGCCGACGCAGCGGCGAAGGTTCTGCCAGAACCGGTCGAGGAGCCGGGCGAAGTGCACCGCGTCCCAGGCGGCCCGCCGGTAGTCGTACGAGCTGGGGTCGACCGGGGTGCCGTCGGGTAGGACGCGGCCGTAGGAGTCGAGGGTGAGCGACAGCCACATCGACGGCCGGTGCTGGGTGCCGTCGGGGGCGGTGTAGACCTTCCCGACCGTGCGCGGCTCGACCTTCTTACGCGGCAGGTCGGGCGCGTCCTGACGCCGTTTGGTCGACCTCTTGCGCCGCCTGCTGTCGGAGTTGTCGTCGTGGGACGGGGCGACCTGCCCGCGTAGGCCCTCGGCGGCAATGGCTTCCTCAACCTCCGCAATCGCGTCGTCGATGCCGGGGACCTGGTCGAACTGGGCGGAGCGCTGTGCTTCGTCGCGGGCGAATTCCAGGTGTGCCCGCAGCAGCACCAACTCTCGCTGCGCGTCGGTGGCAGGGGTGGCACCGGCCGGGTTGGGTTCGTCGGTGCGGTGCCAGCCCTCGCGGATCTGGGTCTGCCGTAGCCGGCGGGCACGCTTCGCGCACGGGGAGCACTTGTCTTCCCGCGTCGTGCCGCAGGGAAGGTCGATCACTTCCGTCTGTCCGGTGTGCAGGTCGGTACGGCGCAGGGTGACCGGGCGCAGGCACACGCCGTACTCCGCAGCCATCTCCGTGAGCACCTGCCGGGACATGGGCAGAGCGAGACGGGCAGCACGCGATCCGGGCGCGGGCGGGGCAGCCGCGGTCGAGGTCGGTTCGGTGGAGGCGGGGGTGAGGCCGGGCAGGGTCGGGGCGGTCATCGGGTCACCTCCGGTAGGTCGAACAGGGCGGGTTGGGTGTCACCGATCGGGGTGGTGCGGGTTGGACCGAGGCGGCCGGCCCAGCGGTGGGCGGCTTGCTGGTGGCGGGTGCAGGCGGTTTCGGCGCGGTAGTGGCCGGTGCCGGGGTTGCCGGATTCGATGAGGGCGGTGGCCCACCTACGGCAGCGCGCGCAGTAGGTGGGCCAACCAGCCGTCATCAGTGGCCGCAGCCGGGGCAGTGCAGTCCGGGGCAGCAGCGACCCGAACGGCGCAGCAGCAGGGCGACGACGATGAGGACCAGGACGACGCCCGCGATGGCCGGCGCGGCGGAGCGGGCGGCGTCGACGAGCTGCGAGGCGAGGTAGCCGGCAGCGGCGAGAGCGCCCACGGTGGGAACGGCGACGGCGGCGACGATGTGACCTCGGCGTAGCCGGCGGACCGGAGCCGGGGCGGGGCCGTGGTTGTCGAGGAACCGGACGGTGACCGTGACGCGGGAGTCGCCGGGCATCTGGCGGGGCTTGGTCATGGACACGAGGCGGCCGGAGTCGCGGACGAGCGCGACGGTGGCGGCGACCTCGGCCGGGGTGCCGACGACGCGGCGGGCGATGACGGTGGGGTCGGCGAGGTTGCGGCGGGCGAGCTGGGTACGGGTGGTCATCGGACAACCTCCGAGGTGAAGACCTGACCGTTGCGGGGGGCCTGGACGACGGACGAGATGAGCGCGGACCGAACCGGCGT
>NZ_WAAS01000458.1:0-2401 GCF_008806585.1 Micromonospora sp. AMSO12t | reverse complement strand
GCCGCGGAGCTCGGTCAGGGCCGTGGCGACGCCGTGCAGCAGGTCGGTCGCCTCGGTGAGCCGGGAGGCGGCCGGGTGCGCGGCGTCGGGGTGGGCTTCCCCGGCCACGTAGCCGGCAGCGGCCACGACGAGCCGCTCGTACGCGGCGACGCCCTGCTCCAGCTGCGCGGTCAGGGCCCGGTGCGCCTCGGCCAGCGGCGGCCGGGACTCGGCCGGGGCGAGCCGCAGGGTGCGCTCGACGCTGGCCACCCGGTCGGCCAGGTCCCGCAGCGACCGGTCTGCCTCGGCGGCCTCCAGCACGGCCGGCGAGGCGAGCCCCGTGAGCCGGCCGGTCATCCCGGCGAGGGTCAGGGCGGCCCGGTCCAGCCGGGCCCACGGCTCGGCGGCGCTGGTGCCGCGCAGCGCCACCCGGGAGCGCACCCGGCGGACCTCGGCCAGCACGCCGGGGCCGACGGGGAGCCGCTCCACGGCGGCCACCAGCTTGGCGCGCGACCGGGCGGCGGCCTCGGCCGGGTCGAGCGGCGGCGGCGCCGGCTGGGCCGCCAGCGCCCGCAGGTCGATCCAGCGCCAGGCGGCGAGCACCAGCGCGCCGCCCGCGCCGGCCGCCCACGCCGCGTCGGGCAGCCCGAGCCCGGCGTACGGGGTCAGCACGGCGGCGGCGCCGCCCAGGCCGCCGGCCGTGACGCTCCACCGGCGTGCGGAACCCCGCAACCGACTCAGGCGCCGGAAGTACCGCGTGCGCTCGTCTGCCACCTCTGCCTCCTCGAACCGGCCGCTCAGCCGGCGGCGGTGGTGTCTCCGGTGCCACGTTCCCGGCCCATGCTGGCCCGGATCTCGTTCAGCCGGGCGGCGGCCGCCGGGTCGGCGGCCGGCGCGGCGGGCTGGGCCTGCTCCGAGGCCGGTCGTTCCTGCTTGCCGCCGAGCTGCTCGCCGGCCATGCTCGACCGGATCTGCTCCAGGCGGGACGAGCCGGCCGAGTCCAGGGTCGACTTCTGGATCTCCAGCATGCGGCCCTCGACGGAGTTGCCGGCCAGCTCGGCGCGGCCCATCGCCGTGGCGTACCGCTGCTCGATGCGATCGCGCACCTCGTCGAGCGAGGGCGTGTTGGCGGGGGCGGTCAGCGACGACATCGACTCCAGCGAGCGGGCCACGCTCTCCTGCATCTTGGCCTGCTCGAGCTGGCTGAGCAGCTTGGTGCGCTCGGCGAGCTTCTGCTGGAGGATCATCGAGTTGTTCTCGACCGCCCGGCGGGCCTGGGCGGCGGCGGCGAGCGCCTGGTCGTGCAGGGTCTTGAGGTCCTCCGTGGCCTGCTCGGCCGAGACCAGCTGGGTCGCCAGGACCTGTGCGGACTGCTCGTAGCGGCCGGCCTCGGCCTCGTCGCCGCGGGCGCGGGCCTGGTCGGCGAGGACCAGGGCCTGGCGGGCGTTGGCCTGCAACCGCTCGACCTCGGTCATCTGACGGGACAGCTTCATCTCCAGCTGCCGCTGGTTGCCGATCACGGCGGCGGCCTGCTGAACCAGCGCCTGGTGCTGGCGCTGGGCCTCCTCGATGGCCTGCTGGATCTGCACCTTCGGATCGGCGTGCTCGTCGATCCTGGCGCCGAAGAGCGCCATCAGGTACTTCCACCCCTTGACGAACGGGTTCGCCATCTTTGCGTTGTCCCCTCAGTAGCGTCGCTCCGCCTGGACCGCGCCGGGTGCTCCCGGCCGGCTCCGGCGCGGCAGTGGCTCCATCGTCCCAGCCGGACGCCACTGGGGCATCCGTACCGGCGAGCGAAGCGAGCGCCGACGCCGTCCGCGATCAAGGGTACGCGGCGGCGTCGAGGGCGACCACGTGGCGAGGAAGAGGGAGTGGATCAGGCGGCGCAGACCACGTCGCGCTCGCTGCCCCGGACCCGGGAGCTGCGCAGGGTGGCCTTGAGCGGGGAGTCCTGGCGGACCTGGACGGCGACCGTGCCGTCCGAGCTGACCTGGTGGACGCCCCGACCCGTGCTCCTGCGGACGGTGACGGGCGCGGCCGGCTCGTCCTGCACCGGCACCAGCACGCCGGGCATCTGCTCGGCGAGGGCGACGGTGTCGCTGACCTCACGCAGCAGCTCGGACAGGCGCGCACCGAGGGCGTCGCAGATCGCGGCCAGCAGCTCGCTGGAGGGCTCCTTCTGGCCGCGTTCGATCTCGGAGAGGTAGCCGAGGCTGACGTTGGCGGCGGAGGAGACCTCGCGCAGGGTGCGGTGCTGCCCCTGCCGGCGCGCCCGCAGTGCGTCACCGATCACGCGGCGTAGCAGGACCATTCGCACCTCCCCCTGAGGGACACCACTCTTCCAGGCGGCCTGTCCGGCACGTCGAGCCGGACCGGTCGTCGGAGCCTTCCCGCAACCGTACCCGTTGCGGGCCCCCACGAC
>NZ_WAAS01000457.1:0-2491 GCF_008806585.1 Micromonospora sp. AMSO12t | reverse complement strand
CTCGGCGGAGTCGCTGACCGCCCCGCCGGTCCGCCCGCCCACCCCCTGAGCCGTACCGTCCGGTCGGACGAGGGCCCCGGCTGGCCGGCGGGGGCTAGCCTGCGCACCATGAACCACTCCGCCGACCAGCGTTCCGCCCACATCGTCGACGTGCTCACCGAGGAGTTCGGCGCGTCGATGGCTCTCGACCCGGCAGCCTTCCGGCGCAAGTTCCGCAAGATGGCCGCGTCCCCGTTCGCCTTCTACCGGGGCAGCGCCTCGCTCTTCTACGCCGACCAGGTCGGCGACTTCGCCGACGACCGGTTCCTCGACGACCGGACCAGCCGGGTGTGGATCCACGGCGACCTGCACGCGGAGAACTTCGGCACGTACATGAACGCGTCCGGGCAGCTCGTGTTCAACGTCAACGACTTCGACGAGGCGTACGTGGGGCCGTTCAGCTGGGACCTGAAGCGGCTGGCGGCCAGCGTGGCGCTGATCGGCTACGCCAAGGCGCTCTCCGATCGGGCGATCAGCGACCTGGTCACCGGCTTCGCGCGGTCGTACCTGACCGAGCTGCGCGCCATCGCCGAGGGGGGCGACGACGCGATCGGCTCGATCACCCTGGACAACGCCGACGGGGTGCTCCGCCGGGTGCTCCAGCAGGCGCGGCTCAACACCCGGGTCGACCTGCTCGCCACGCAGACCACCATCGACAACTACGAGCGCCGGTTCTCGCTGGGCGACGGCGTCTTCGAGATCGACGCCGAGACCCGGGAGCGGGTCTGCGCCGCGTTCGAGGACTACCTCGGCACGCTGCCCGCCTCCTCCGCCCAGCTCCGTCCCGTGGCCACCCAGATCAAGGACGTGGTGCTGCGCAAGGGGGTGGGTATCGGCTCGGCCGGGCTGCCGTCGTACAACCTGCTGCTGGAGGGGCACACCCAGGCGCTGGAGAACGACGTCGTCATCTACATGAAGCAGGCCCAGGTGCCGGCGGTGGCCCGGCACATCGCCGACGAGGCGGTCGCGGGCTACTTCCAGCACCAGGGGCACCGCACCGCCGAGTCGCAGCGGGCACTTCAGGCGCACGCCGACCCGTGGCTGGGCTTCACCGAGCTGGACGGGGCCGGGCAGCTCGTCGCCGAGGTGTCCCCGTACGCGGCCGACCTCGACTGGGCCGACGTGAACGAGCCGGAGGACCTGGCCGGCGTGCTGACCGACCTGGGCCGGGCGGTCGCCCGGATGCACTCGGTGGCCGACGACGAATCCAGTCACGACCTGGTCGACTACTCCACGGAGGAGGCGATCGTGGCGGCGGTGGACGCCGACGAGGCGGGCTTCGTGACGCACCTGGTCGACTTCGCCCACGCGTACGGCGTCCGCGCCCGGCAGGACCACCAGCTCTTCGTCGACCTGTTCCGCAACGGCCGGCTGCCCGGCCTCTGAGCGGCGTCAGGAACCGAACTCCAGCACCACCTTGATGTCGTCCGGCTCGGAGGTGTACGCCCCGGTGTACGCCTCCACCGGCACCCGGCGGGTGATCAGCGCGTCGAGCCACGACCGGTCGGCGCGGGCCAGCGCCGCGGCGGCGAGGTCCCAGTGCCGGCGGTTGGCGTTCACCGAGCCGAACACCACGTTGTTCTCCAGCACGAGCGCGCGGTTGAGCGCCCCGGCGTCGAGGTCGATGGTCCGCCCGCCGCTGGAGACGCCGGTCAGGCAGACGATGCCGGTCGGCGCGGCCTTGTACATCACGTCGAGGACGACGACCGGCGCCCCGGTGCACTCCAGCACCACGTCCGGCTCGAAGTCCAGCTCGCTGACGGGCACGGTGTGGTAGGTCGCCCCGAGCGCCCGGACCAGATCCGGCTTCGGCCCGGTGGTGTTGCGGTCCAGCACGTGCACGGCGAGCCCGCGCTGCGTGGCGAGCAGCGCGGCCAGCAGGCCGATCGGCCCGGCCCCGGTGACCAGTACGGTCTGCGGCTGCCACTCGGCGCGGGCACCGATGCGCTCGATGTGCTCCCACGCCTTCGCCACCACGCTGGTCGGCTCCAGCAGCATGCCGACCGAGGCGAGGGCCCGATCCAGCCCCACGGCGAACCGGGGTTGCAGCCGCCAGCGGTCCCGGGCGAAGCCGGGCAGGGCCTTGATGCCGTGCTCGGTGAACCGACCGTTGCGGCACATGTCCCACTCGCCGACCGCGCAGTTCGGGCAGGGCACCGGGTCGGGGTGCCGGACGACGCCCGCCACCAGGTCGCCGGGTTGCAGCGTGCCCGACGGGTCCTCCAGCACCCGGCCCAGCGACTCGTGCCCCAGCACAAGCCGGTCCGCGCCGGGCGGCGCCTCGCCGTAGTCGCCGGCGATGATCTCGTGGTCGGTGCCGCAGATCCCCACCGCCAGTGCCTCGACCAGGATCGCGCCCTCCTCGGGCGGCGGCTCCGGATG
Source organism: Micromonospora sp. AMSO12t (assembly GCF_008806585.1). Lineage (NCBI taxonomy): Bacteria > Bacillati > Actinomycetota > Actinomycetes > Micromonosporales > Micromonosporaceae > Micromonospora > Micromonospora sp. AMSO12t. The sequence goes on along the minus strand of NZ_WAAS01000457.1, from coordinate 70 downwards.
ATCGTCGACCAGCCGCAGCGAGTCGGCGACACCCGGGTTGACAGTCACAGCGCGCACGCCCTCATCCTTC
>NZ_WAAS01000456.1:0-2537 GCF_008806585.1 Micromonospora sp. AMSO12t | reverse complement strand
TTGGTGGTGGGTGGGCGTCCGGATTGCGCGGGTTTCCCGGGTCGCTGGTCGGGAAACGGGTGACGCATGCCTCACCGTCGAACCACGACGGGCGGTATCTCCTCGACCGTGATTACGGTAAAAGCGAAGGCAATTCAACGCAGATCTGCCGGCGAAGCGAGGGAACCATGACGGAAGTCAAGCTCGATCACCCCGGTGGGCAGCTTTCGATGCCGGTGCAATCCGCGGTCGAGGGCCCCGCCGGCATCGGGGTGGGCAAGCTGCTGAAGGAAACCGGGATGACGACGTACGACCCCGGTTTCGTCAACACCGCCGCCTGCTCGTCCGACATCACCTACATCGACGGCGACGCGGGGATCCTGCGTTACCGTGGGTACCCGATCGAGCAGCTCGCGGAGAAGTCCTCCTTCCTGGAGGTCTCCTACCTACTGATCTACGGTGAGCTGCCGACCCAGCAGCAGTTGACCGAGTTCACCGAGCGGGTCCGCCGGCACTCGCTGCTGCACGAGGAGATGCGCCGCTTCTTCGACGGCTTCCCGCGCGACGCGCACCCGATGGCCGTGCTCTCGTCGGCCGTCAGCGCCATCTCCACCTTCTACCAGGACAGCCTGGACCCGTTCGACTCCTCGCACGTCGAGATGTCCACGGTGCGGCTGATGGCGAAGGTGCCCACCATCGCCTCGTACGCGTACAAGAAGTCGATCGGGCAGCCGCTGCTGTACCCGGACAACTCGCTGGGCTACGTGGAGAACTTCCTGCGGATGACCTTCGGCGTGCCGGCGGAGCCGTACGAGGTCGACCCGGTGATGGCCAAGGTGCTGGACATGCTGTTCATCCTGCACGCCGACCACGAGCAGAACTGCTCCACCTCGACCGTGCGGCTGGTCGGCTCCAGCAACGCCAACCTCTTCGCCTCGGTCTCGGCGGGCGTGAACGCGCTCTTCGGCCCGCTGCACGGCGGCGCCAACCAGGCCGTGCTGGAGATGCTGGAGAAGATCCAGGCCGACGGCGGCGACGTCGGGTCCTTCGTCCGCAAGGTGAAGGACAAGCAGGACGGCGTGAAGCTCATGGGCTTCGGCCACCGGGTCTACAAGAACTACGACCCGCGCGCGGCGATCGTGAAGAAAGCGGCCCAGGACGTGCTCGGCCGGATGGCCAAGCCCGACCCGCTGCTGGACATCGCCATGCAGCTGGAGGAGATCGCCCTCGCCGACGAGTTCTTCGTCTCCCGCAAGCTCTACCCGAACGTGGACTTCTACACCGGCCTGATCTACAAGGCCATGGGCTTCCCGACCAAGATGTTCACGGTGCTCTTCGCGCTGGGCCGGCTCCCCGGCTGGATCGCGCAGTGGCGCGAGATGATCAACGACCCGGAGACCAAGATCGGCCGCCCGCGGCAGATCTACACCGGTGCCCCCGAGCGGGCGTACGCCCCGTTCTCGGAGCGCTGAGTTCCGGCCGTACCGACGACGGAGGCCGCCGACCCGCACCGGGTCGGCGGCCTCCGTCGTCTCGTACCCACCGCCGTCGCGCCCGACGGGGTGCGAGGAAGGGCACCTTCCAACGCAAAAGCGATAGGAAGGTGCCCTTCCTTGCCCCGTCAGCGGAGGCCGGCGGCGGCCAGCAGGTTGCCCTCGGCGATCGACGGCACGGCGCGGCCCCGGGTCACCCGCTCGGCGGCGAACGACCCGGCGGTGGCGATCGCGGTCGCGTAGGCGGTCGCCGTACGCTGCGCGATGGCCGACCAGCCGTAGCGCTCGTGCACCATGACGCGGGCCCGGCGGGCGAGCTGACGGGCCCGCTCCCGGTCCGACAGCAGCGCGTCGATCGCGTCGGTCAGCCCGTCCGGGTCGTGCGGCCGGAAGGTCATCCCGGTCACCCCGGGCTCGACGATCTCGGCGAGCCCGCCGGTCGCGGCGACGGCCAGGGGCGCGCCGGCGGCGGCACCCTCCAGCGCCACCATGCCGAACGGCTCGTAGATGCTCGGCACGGCGAAGCAGTCCGACGCGGCCATCACGGCGGGCAGGTCGGTGCCGCCGAGGAAGCCCGGCAGGCTGACCGTGCCGCCGAGACCCAGGCGGTGCACCTCGGCCTCCAACTCGCCGCGGTACGGCCCGTCGCCGACGATGACGGCGCGCAGCCCGGGGTGCCGCTCGCGCAGCCGGGGCAGCCCGGCGATCAGGTGCTGCACGCCCTTCTCGTAGACCAGCCGGCCGGCGAAGGTGACCAGCGGCCCGTCCCCGGCGAAGCGGGCGCGGGCCTGCGCCACCGCGGCGGCCGGGACGCGCCAGCGGTGCGGCTCCACGCCGTTGGGCACCACGTCGACCCGGCCCGTCGGCACGCCGAACAGCCCCGTCACCTCGTCACGCATGTAACCGGAGCAGACGATCACCCGGCCCGATTCGCCGGCCAGCCAGTGTTCGACGCCGTGGATGGTGCGGTTCATCTCCTCGGGCAGCCAGCCCTGGTGTCGGCCGGCTTCGGTGGCGTGGATGGTGCTGACGAGGGGGATGTCGAGGTGTTCGCGCAGGGTCATG
>NZ_WAAS01000455.1:0-2549 GCF_008806585.1 Micromonospora sp. AMSO12t | reverse complement strand
GGTGGGCGGCGAGGACGTCCGCGCCGAAGTCGCTGGCCGGGCGGCGCAGGACGGTGTGCGCGTGGTTGCCGTCGTCGGTGGTGTTGTCGTACTCGATGAGCAGGTCGTCGCCCTGCACGCGGTAGTAGTGGCGCCGGCCGGGCGCCGTCGGGCCGGCCCAGGCGAAGTGCAGCTGCCCGGAGTCCAGCCGGCGCGCCTCCCGGACCGCCAGCTCGGGTGGGAGCCGGTCCAGGTAGAGCGCCACGAGCTGGTCCAGCAGGGCCCGCCCGGTGGGCCCGAGCCGGTCGGCGGGCACCCCGAGCGGCTCCAGCGGCCCGTCCACCCGGGCGCGGGTGGCGCTGATGATGTCCCCGGGCGCTTCGTCGGCGACGATCGCCGCCGTCCGGCCCGCCGGGCCCATCGCGTCGAGCAGGGCGCGGGCCAGGTCCTCCTCCACGCCCAGCGGCCGGGAGACCGGGCGGCCGGCGTACCGGACGGTGGCCGGGTTGGCGCCGAGGAAGATCGGCGCGGGGGAGACCTGGTCGGCCACCACGGTCATGCTCACCGAGAGGTGGTGCCCCTCCAGGCGCCACGCCCAGGCGTCGTCGCGGGCCGGGTCGCCGAAGACTGCCACCCAGTAGTCGCCGCTGTGCCGGCCCCGGCGCCATCCCTCCGCCCGGTCCAGCACCTCCTCCAGCGCGACGATGGCCATCGCCTGGGCGTACGCCGGTGGGCTCAGCGCGGTGGCCAGCAGCCGGTGCGCGGCCTTGCGCCCGGCGCGGTCGAGGTCGGCCAGGCAGACCCCGGGCCGGGGTCGCGGCCGGTACTCGAGCCAGCGGCGGGCCGCCTCGTCGTCGAACCGGTGGGCGGCCTGGGCGCGGGCGGGCTCGTCCAGCGCGGCCAGCAGCGCCGTGGCGGCGGTGCGCATCTGTTCGGGCAGCGGATCCTCCACCGACCCTGTATACCGGGCGCGGACCGGATGCGCCGGGCGTCGGCGTCAGCCGGTCGGCGCGGCCAGCAGCGAGAGCATCTCGGGCAGGTCGAAGAAGCGGGCGGTCTCCACCGCCGACGGGTTGCCGTGGTGCGGGTCGGCCCCGGCGGCGAGCAGCGCCCGGACGGCCTCGGCGCTGCTGCGGAAGGTGGCGGCGGCCAGTGCCGTCTGGCCCCGGTCGTTGGTCCGGGAGTGGTCGGCACCGCGGGCGAGCAGCGCGGCGACGGTCTCGGCGTGGGCGTGGTACGCCGCGAGGATCAGCAGGGTGTCGCCCTTGTCATTGGTCAGGTCGATTGGCAGCCCCGCGTCGACGTAGTCGGCGAGTTCGGCGGTGGCCCCGTCGCGGGCCAGGTCGAACATCCGGTGCGCGAACGCCAGCGTCTCCGCGTCGAGTTCCTCACTCACCGGTCCAGGTTAGTCGGACGCTCCCCTGGTGCGTTGCTCGGCCGGCCTGCCGGGTGGATCCGCCGGTCCGCCGCTGCCGCGTCCCAGCCCCTGGGATTGCATACTAAACCAATAGGGTTTGCAGCCTATGCTTGGTCGACGCACCGCCGAACCGCGAGGACCGCCATGCCCGACCGACGCCCACCCGACCTGCTCGCCACCGCCCGGCGGTGGGCCGCCGACCCCGCCCGCTGGCCGGTGCCGCTGCGCTTCGACCCGGTCTCCCGCTGGTACGCCCGGCTCGCGCACGAGACCGACCACGAGGTGTGGGCGCTGAGCTGGCTGCCCGGCCAGGGCACCGATCTGCACGACCACGGTGGCTGCGGCGGCGCGTTCCTGGTCGTCTCCGGAGTCCTGACCGAGGAGACGGTCGGCGGGGGCGTGCTCCGCCCGCACCGGCTGCCGGCCGGGTCCGGGCGTCGCTTCGGCCCGCGGCACGTGCACCTGGTGTCCAACCGGGACGACGAGCCGGCGGTGAGCGTCCACGTCTACCGGCCCGCACTGCGCCGGATGACCAGCTACCGGCTCACCGACGGCCGGCTGCGCGTCGCCGAGGTGGCCGAGGCCGGGGTGGCCTGGTGAGCGCGGCGCCGTCGCGCCCGGGCCGCCCGCGACCCCCTGCGCGCCGCCCGCCCCGCGCCGGCGGCCCGCCGTCGTACGTGCACCGTCAGCAACCAGTGGAGGGAACGACCATGCCGCAGACCGACGACCCGCACGCGTGTCCGGCCCCGGTGGCGCCGCCGGGCTCCCGGGGCATCGACGAGATCCTGGCCGCCGCCCGGGTGCGGCTGGACCGGCTGGACCCGGAGCGCGCACACCTGGCGCACCGGGGCGGGGCCCTGCTGGTGGACATCCGCCCGGCCGCCCAGCGGGCCGCCCACGGCACCGTGCCGGGCTCGCTGGTGATCGAGCGCAACGTGCTGGAGTGGCGGTTCGACCCCCGCTGTCCGGCCCGGCTGCCGCAGGCCGTCGGCTACGACCTGCGGGTGATGGTCATCTGTCAGGAGGGCTACACCTCCTCGCTGGCCGCCGCCGCCCTCCAGGATCTCGGGCTGCGCCACGCCACGGACGTCGTCGGCGGCTTCGTCGCCTGGCGGCTCGCCGGCCTGCCCGTGCTCGGCCCCACCCCGCCGCA
>NZ_WAAS01000454.1:0-2595 GCF_008806585.1 Micromonospora sp. AMSO12t | reverse complement strand
GGCGCGGGCGAGGTGCCGCTCGGAGGAGTTGACCAGGTCGACCTGCGCCCCGGTGGGCGGGCGCAGGTGGGCGTGACCCGTGACGGTGGTGGGTTCGTCGGCGAGCAGCAGCGGCGGGTCGGGGGCGAGGGCGAGGGCGGTGGCCAGGCGTTGGGCCATGCCGCCGGAGAGCTCGTGGGCATAGCGGTCGAGGTCGGCGGGGTCGAGCCCGACGTCGTCGGCGACCCGCTCGGCCGCCGCGGGCGCCTCGCGCCGGGTGCGCCCGTGGGCGCGCAGGGTCTCCTCCAGCAGCCGCCGGCCCGTCCGTACGGGGGTGAGGGCGGTGGCGGGGCTCTGCGGCACCAGCCCGACCGCGCGGCCGCGTACGGCGCGGGCGAGGTGCCGCTCGGAGGAGTTGACCAGGTCGACCTGCGCCCCGGTGGGCGGGCGCAGGTGGGCGTGACCCGTGACGGTGGCGTTGCCGGGGAGCAGGCCGAGCAGGGCGTGCGCGAGCACCGACTTGCCGCAGCCGGACTCCCCGACCACCGCCAGGAGTTCGCCCGGGTGGATCGTCAGGTGCAGGTCGGTGACGGCCTGCACGACGGCGTCGCGGAGTTCGAAGCGGACGGTGAGCCCGTCGACCTCCAACAGGCCCGGCCGACCGTCGGCGGTGGCACCGGCCGGGGCGACGGCGTCGCCCGTGGCGGCGCTGCCGGCGGGGGCGGCGGTGTCGGCCCGGACGGCGGTGGGCTCGCGGGTGGTGGTCACAGGTGCAGCTCCGCTCGTACGCGCGGGTCGAGGCGGTCGCGCCACCGGCCCGTGAGGGCGGCCAGGGCCAGCGTGACGACGACGAGGAGCAGGCCGGGCACGATGCTGGCCCACCAGGCGCCGGTGAGCAGGGACCGCTGCCCGTCGTTGATCATGTTGCCGATCGAGGCCAGGTGCGGGGGCAGGCCCAGGCCGAGGAAGGACAGCGCGGTCTCGTGCCAGACGGCGTGCGGCACCATCAGCGTGGTGGCCAGCGCCAACCGGGGCAGCACGTGCGGGAGCAGGTGCCGGGTGATGACCCGGGCACGGCTCGCGCCGCCGGAGATCGCGGCGTCGATGAACGGCCGGGTACGCAGGCTGAGCAGCTCCGACCGGACGATGCGGGCGGTGGAGAGCCAGTGCGTCAGCCCGATCGACAGGATCACCGCGCCGAGGCTCGGACGCAGCATCGCGACGATGAAGATACCCAGCAGCAGGTGCGGCAGCGCCGCGATGGTGTCGACCACCCGCATCAGCACCCGGTCGACCCAGCCGCCGAGGGTGCCGGCCACCGCGCCGACGAGGCCGCCGATCACGGTGGCGACGAGCGCGGCGACCGCGCCGACGAGCAGCGAGACCCGCAGGCCGTAGAGGCTGCGGTGGGCCACGTCGCGGCCCAGGTCGTCGGTGCCCGCCGGGTCCGCCCAGGATGGCGCCAGCCGGGTACGGGCCAGGTCCACCGCGCTCTCGTCGAGCGGCCAGAGGACGGGGGCGAGGAGGCAGGCCAGGCCCGCGCCGACGAGCACGGCCCAGGCGACGGCGGCACCGACCCGGCCCGTACGCGGCTTCGGCCGCCGGACCCGGGCGGGCAGGGCGAGGTCAGTCATCGAGGCGTACCCGGGGATCGGCGGCGGCGTAGGCGAGGTCGGTGCCCAGGTTCGCGGCCAGCACCACGACGGTGGTGGCCAGGGTCGTGGCGGCCAGCAGCGGGAAGTCGCTGCCCAGCGCGCCCTGTACGGTGACCGCGCCGAGGCCGGGCAGGGAGAACACGGTCTCCACGAGGACGGCGCCGCCGATCAGCTCGGGCAGGTGGGTGCCGACGAGGGTGAGGAACGGCAGCAGGGCCGTACGCAGGGCGTGGCCGAACAGGACGGTTCGGCCCGGCAGCCCCCGCGCCCGGGCGGCGAGGACGTGGTCGTCGCGGAGGCTGTCGGCGACGGCGTCCCGGATGAACAGCACGAACCACGGCATCTGGGCGATCGCCAGCACGCCCACCGGCAGGATCAGGTGCCGGGCCACGTCGGCGGGGTCGGTGCCGGTGGCGGTGATGTCGGTGAGCCCGCCCGCCGGCAGCCACCCGAGGGTGAGGGCGAACAGGGCGATCGCGGCCAGCCCGATCCAGAACACCGGCATCGACTGCACGGCGTACGCGGTGGCGCGCAGCGCCCGGTCGAACCAGCCGCCCCGCCGGTACGCGGCCAGCGTGCCCAGCAGCAGGCTCGCCACGAGGACGAGGGCGAGGGCGGCGCCGACGAGCAGCAGGGTCCAGCCGGCGCGGGCGGCGAGCACGGCGGTGACCGGTTCGTGGCGGCTGGTGGACCAGCCCAGGTCGCCCTGGAGCAGGTTGCCCACCCAGCGCAGGTACTGCACGGGCAGCGGGTCGTCGACGCCCCAGTTGGCGCGGATCTGCGCCAGGTTCTCCTCGGTCGCGGTGAACGCCGCCGCGCCCGCGTACTGCTGGGCGGGGTCGATGGGCGAGGCCGCGCCGAGGGCGAACATGCCGACGCTGGTGGCGGCGAGGATGGGTACGGCCACCAGCAGCCGCCGGCGGACCACCGTGCCGGCTCCCGCCAGCCGCCGCGGCCGGCG
>NZ_WAAS01000453.1:0-2683 GCF_008806585.1 Micromonospora sp. AMSO12t | reverse complement strand
GCAGCGGGGTGAGGTCGGCGAAGATCGAGGCGCCGTCGCAGCCGACGTGCAGGGGATACCAGCGCGGGGTGCCCGGCGGGCGCTGGAGGCAGACGCCCTTGAACGTCTGCACGTCGAGCAGCCGGACGTGGGTCGGGTCGGCGACGGCGTTCACGTGCCGCCACCACGGGCTCATGATGTGCAGCACGCCGCCCGGCCGGAGCGCCCGGTGGCACTCGTCGACCAGCGGCAGGAAGTCGATCAGGTGCTCCAGGATGTGCACCGCGAAGAAGACGTCCACCGAGTCGTCGGCCAGCGGCAGCGAGCCGGAGAGGTCCGCCACCGCGTCCACCCCCGGGGCCGGGAAGATGTCCAGCCCCAGATTGCCCGGCCACTGCTTCGTGGCGCCACAGCCCAGGTCGACCACCACCGGGTCGCGCCCGCCGACGCGTACCCGGCACCAGACGCCGAGCACCCCGGCGAGCCGGCCGACCCGGTCCCGGACCAGGCGCAGCTCGTCCTGCCCGGCGACCTCGCCGCTCAGGTGGGCCACCCCCCGGTCGAAGCGCACCTCGACCGCGAGGTCGCGCAGCCGGTCGTCGTGCCGGGCCTGGTCGACCCAGGCCTCGGTGAGGAATCCGTCGACCGCCCGCAGCCGCTCGGCCGAGGGCGGGTTCTGTGCCAGCGCGACCATCCGGGCCACCTCCCGCCGGCCGATACCCGGATCCCCGCCCGTTATGCCCCGGACGCCCCGAGCAGGGCGGTCAGCCGCCGATGGTCCGCCGGGGGCGTCCGCCGCCGCGCATCCGCTGCCGGGGCGGCGGGGCGGCCGCCTTGGGCCGCTTGAGGTGGTAGCGGTGCAGCTCGCTGTTGCCGGGCATGGACGGGTCCTCGCTCATCGAGACCAGCTCCCAGCCCTGGTCACCGGCCCGGTTCAGATGGGCCAGCGCGGTGTCGCCGTAGGGCGTCACGTCGACCATGGAGCCGTCGGGGCCGTACCAGACGAAGACGATCTCCCAGCCGATGTCGGTGGTAGCCGCCTGGCGGCGGCGGACCAGCAGCGCGTACTCCCACTTGAGCATGAGGTCATTCTCACCCGCCGCGAGCGGGTCGGCACGGATCAATCCTCGGCGATCCGCCCGGCGGCCACCCGCAGCCGCCGGTTCGTGGTCACGGCGTCGAGCATCCGCCGGTCGTGGGTGACCAGCAGCAGCGTGCCCGGGTAGCTGGCCAGCGCCGACTCCAACTGCTCGATGGCGGGCAGGTCCAGGTGGTTCGTCGGTTCGTCCAGCACCAGCAGGTTCACCCCGCGCCCCTGGAGCAGCGCCAGCGCCGCCCGGGTCCGCTCGCCCGGCGACAGGGTCGCCGCCGGCCGCAGCACGTGCCCCGCGCGCAGGCCGAACTTGGCCAGCAGCGTCCGCGCGTCCGCCGGCGACAGGTGCGGTACGGCGGCGCCGAACGCGTCGATCAGCGGCACGTCGCCGAGGAACAGCCCACGGGCCTGGTCCACCTCGCCGACCACCACGCCCGGGCCGAGCGCGGCGTGCCCGGAGTCGAGAGGGAGCCGGCCCAGCAGGGCGGCGAGCAGGGTGGACTTGCCGGAGCCGTTGGCCCCGGTCACCGCCACCTTGTCGGCCCAGTCGACCTGGAGGGTCACCGGGCCGAGGGTGAAGTCGCCCCGGCGTACGACGGCGTCGCGCAGCGAGGCCACGACGGCGCCGGCGCGGGGCGCGGCGGCGATCTCCATCCGCAGCTCCCACTCCTTGCGCGGCTCCTCGACCACCTCCAGCCGCTCGATCAGGCGCTCGGTCTGCTTGGCCTTGGCCGCCTGCTTCTCGGTCGACTCGGCGCGGAACTTGCGGCCGATCTTGTCGTTGTCGGTGGCCTTGCGGCGGGCGTTCTTCACGCCCTTCTCCATCCAGGCCCGCTGGGTGCGGGCGCGCGCCTCCAGGCCGGCCCGGGTGTCGGCGTACTCCTCGTAGTCCTCCCGCGCGTGCCGGCGGGCGACCTCGCGCTCCTCCAGGTAGCCCGCGTAGCCGCCGCCGTAGTGCCGGACCTGCTGCTGGTGCAGGTCCAGTTCCAGCACGCGGGTGACCGTGCGGGCGAGGAACTCCCGGTCGTGGCTGACCAGCACCGTGCCGGCGCGCAGCCCGGTGACGAACTCCTCCAGCCGCTCCAGGCCGGCCAGGTCCAGGTCGTTGGTCGGCTCGTCGAGCAGGAACACGTCGTAGCGGCTGAGCAGCAGCGAGGCCAGCCCGGCCCGGGCCGCCTGGCCGCCGGAGAGGCCGGTCATCGGGTGCTCCAGGTCGACTGTGAGCCCCAGCTCGGCGGCCACCTGCTCGGCCCGTTCCTCCAGGTCGGCCCCGCCGAGGGCGAGCCAGCGCTCCAGGGACTCGGCGTAGGCGTCGTCGGCGCCGGGCGCGCCGTCGGTGAGCGCGGCCGTCGCCGCGTCCAACGCGGCCTGCGCGGCGGTGACGCCGGTGCGCCGGGCCAGGAAGTCCCGCACGGTCTCGCCGGGCCGCCGCTCGGGCTCCTGCGGCAGGTGCCCGACGCTCGCCGTGGGCGGGCTGAGCGTCACGCTGCCGGCCTCCACCGGCAGAAGTCCGGCGAGGGTACGCAGCAGCGTCGACTTGCCGGCCCCGTTCGGCCCGACCAGCCCCACCACGTCCCCCGGTGCGACCACCAGGTCCAGCCCGGCGAACAG
>NZ_WAAS01000452.1:0-2689 GCF_008806585.1 Micromonospora sp. AMSO12t | reverse complement strand
GCATGGCGAGGCCGACCACCACCGGCAGCCAGATGACCAGGACCAGCCGGTCCGCCTCGGACTCCTTGGGGTGGGCCACCAGCGTGAGCAGTCCGGTCGCCCCGGCCGTGGCGAAGAGCAGCGCGGCCCGGCCGGGCAGCGCCCGGAACAGGGCGGCGAAGCCGACCAGCAGCAGGGCCAGGAACGGCGAGGCGGCCAGCGGCGCGCCCCCGTTCCACCAGGCGTTGAGCTGGGCGGGCCAGAAGTCCCGGTTCAGCTCCACCAGGCGGGGCCACGGGTCGGGCACGTCCGGCCGGGTGAAGTGCACGGTGAACTTGTCCTGGAGCGTCTCCGCCGCGCCGGGGATGTCCAGCGCGGCGCTGAGGCCGAGCCAGACCGCCGTGGCCACGCCGCAGGCGGCGGTGAGCACGACCAGCCCCGGCTCCCAGCCGGCCCGGCGGCGGCGGGCCAGGGTCAGCGCGCCGAGCACCGCCGTCAGCGCGCCCGACAGCAGCAGGCCGGTCGCCGGCCGGGTGACGGTCGAGCCGAGCAGCGCGGCCAGCACCGCGCCGCCGAGCAGCAGCCGGCCGCGCGTCGAGCCGCCCGGCCGCAGCAGGGGTATGGCGGCGCAGAGCGCGGCCAACGCGAACGCCGTCGCGCCGGCCTCGGCCAGCAGCCGGCTCAGCCAGAACCCGGTGGGCAGGAGGAAGAGCAGCGCGGTGGCCGCGAGCGAGCTGACCAGGCCGCCACCGAGCAGCCGGACCGCCAGGGCCGCCAACACGCCGGCCAGCACGGCGAGCGCGGCGGTGGCCAGCACCATTCCCCGCTCCCCGAAGGCCAGCACGAACGGTGCCACGGTCAGCGAGTAGCCGGGCCGGGTGGTGAAGATCCGCTGGTAGCGCGGGGGCATGCTGGCGGCCCACTGCCGGGTGCCGGCGACGCAGGAGACACCCGGGCGCGGGCTCGGCATGCCCTGGCGGCAGACCAGCCGGGCGGCGAACCGGTCCGCCTCGGCGGACGGCGTGCCGGTCGCGGTGACCGCCTGCCGGGCGTACCAGTAGGTGTCCGGGTAGGCGTGCTGCGGCGCGGTCTCCCAGCGGCCCACCCACAGCAGGCTGCCGAGCGCGGCGGCGGCGAGCAGGCCGAGCACCAGCCGGAGGCGGGCCCGGCGGGCGTCCGGCGCGGTCACCGGCGCGCCACCGAGGTTTTGGCTACTCGACATCTCGCCCTACTTCCGGCGGAAGGTATCCGGCTGACAGTTTCCTCGCGCGGAGCGCGCATCGACGCGGTCGGCGCCGGGACGGACAGCGGGGAGGGTACGCTCCGGGGCGCGCGGAGGCGAAGTCGACCCGCGCTTTCCCACATCCATGGTGCGAGGGCGCCGGCCGGCGGTCTCGTACAATCGCTCGGGATCCGGGCCGGGTGACCCGGCCGGACAGCACCGGGCAGAGGCGGAGTAGCAGACGATGGGGCTGAACGGCGGCGCCGGCGCCCGGGGGCGTGTTGTCATGCTGGTCGACAACGGGGTCAACGGTGACTCCCGGGTACAGAAGGCCGCCCGTTCGGCCGCCGACGCCGGCTGGGAGGTCGTCCTGCTCGGCCGCACATCCGCCGGGCGCGAACAGAGCTGGCACCTCGGCGACGCCGAGGTGCGCCTGCTGCCGATGCCCGAGCCGCTGGCCAAGCGCCGGCACGAGTTCCGCCGTGGCTGGCTGCGCTGGCCGCTGGCGTACCCGCCCACCGGGATCGCCGCGCACCGCAGCCAGGCGATGAAGGCCTGGCGTGCGGACCTGACCTTCCGGCGGGCCGCCCTGACGGTGGCCGCGCGCGCCGGTGGCGCCGGCCGCCCGTCACCCCTGCGGTGGCACGCGCTGCGCGCGGAGGAGTTGGTCGCCGGGGCGACCCGCCGCTGGGTCTCGTTCCGCCACTGGCAGCTCACCCGGTCCCGGCGCGACCGGAAGAAGCTGGACGGGCCGCTGGACCGGGCGTACACCAGGTTCTGGCAGGCCGTGCAGGGCGACGGCGCCTGGCGGCGGCTGGAGCCGGGGCTGTGGGACTACGAGCTGGCCTACGGCCCGACGGTCGACGAACTGCGGCCGGACCTGATCCACGCCAACGACTTCCGCATGCTCGGGGTGGCCGCCCGGGCCAAGCTGCGCGCTGCCGCCAAGGGCCGGCGGGTCGCGGTCGTCTGGGACGCCCACGAGTACCTCCCCGGCGTGCAGGCGTGGCGCGACAACGTCCGGTGGCTGCCCGGCAACATGGCGCACGAGCGGGAGTTCGTGCCGTACGCGGACGCGGCGACGACCGTCTCCAGCGGGCTGGCCGACCTGTTGCAGCAGGAGCACGGCCTGGCCGAACGGCCGGAGGTCGTGCTCAACGCCCCCTCGCTGGCCGAGCTGCCCGGCCCGGGCGACGAGCCCGCGCCGGACATCCGCCAGCTCTGCGGGATCGGGCCGGACGTGCCGCTGCTGGTCTACAGCGGCGTCGCCGCCGCGCGGCGGGGCCTCGACGTCATGGTCGAGGCGCTGCCGCAACTGCCCGGGGCGCACGCCGCCTTCGTGGTCAACAAGCCCGACTCCGCGTACGTGAAGGGGTTGGTGGTGCGGGCGGGTGAGTTGGGGGTGGCCGAGCGGGTGCACGTGTTGTCGTACGTGCCGCATCATCAGGTGGTGCCGTTCTTGTCGGGGGCTTCGGTGGGGGTCATTCC
>NZ_WAAS01000451.1:0-2699 GCF_008806585.1 Micromonospora sp. AMSO12t | reverse complement strand
CGGAGGTACTCCAGCGCGTCGGCAAGCCGGGCCATGTCGAGCACCAGCGCCATCGCAGCGACCGAGTCCTCGTCTCCGGCAATGCGACCCATGAGCGCTACCAGCCGCGACATCGCCCTCAGTTCGTACGAGCGGGACGTCGTGTGTGCGGTCCGCGCGTACATGTCGCGTGCGGCCCGGTCGAACACCTCCGCCGCCCGGTGCAACGGCCCACGCAGGCTGCCTTCCCTCGCGTACGCCAGGCTCGTGAGCACGTCTGCTGCGGCGGTAGCGGCAGCCTGGGCCGTCGCGGGATCCTCACGCGCGCTGCGCCGGATCTCTCCAGCCGCCGCCTGGGTGACGCCAGCGGCGTCGCGTAGAGCTTGGGCGCGGGCCGTGACCCGACCTCCCGACGGTAGGCCGGCAGCCGGCAGCGGGTCTCCCCACCGACGGCGCAGCTTCGGCAGGGTCAGATCGGGGGCGAGTCGCCCACCGGAGAACCACACCGGTTGCCCGTCACCGGTGCCCGCGCCAGGCAGCGCGACGGCGTAGCCGGTGACCTCATCGGCGTTGACGGTGCTGCGACGCACTCTGATCAGCACCCCTGCCTCCGCCAGCCGGTCGAGGAACTCCAACTCGCTGCCGGCGGCGGCGACGGCGGTACGGACCCGCCGTCGCAACTCGTCGCGAGGGGTGTCGCTCCAGCCCATGCGGCGGGCCTTGCTGACCTCCACCGGGTGAGGCCTCCGGTCTGCGGTGCGGTCGGCCGGAGGTACCTGCCTGCGCAGGCCGTAGCGGCGGGCGACGTTGTAGGTAGCCTTCACGCACCTCGGGTAGTCGTTGCGGGCCCAGTTCGTACGGCCGTCTTCACGCACGAGGGGCGCGACGATATGGACGTGATCGTCGTTGTGCCGCACCACCACCCACCGCAGACCCGGGTCGTCCGCTTCCGTGGCAAGTCCCGCATCGGTGAGCATCTCCCGGGCCATACGCCCCCAGGTGCCGTCGGTGAGCACACGGTCGCGGTCCTCCGGCGCCAGGCGCATCGAGCAGTGCCACACAGGTTTCGCCGGCGGCCTCTTCCCGGCTCGCACCGGCTCCTCCAGGAGAGCGGTCAACCTCCGGAAGTCCCGCTTACCCGAGGCAGTGATCTCCGGCTCCAGATCTGCCAGCTCCCCGGCACCGTCCCACGCCGCGACCAACCGCGGGTCGACGTGCTCCTCCTGCTTCCCCGGCCCGTACAGGTAGCGCAGCAACCCACCGACGCGGCAGCCGCGACGGTGGACGCGCGAGATCACCGCAGCCGCCGGTCGATCAGTGCCGTCACCTGGTCGAGGCGGGCGACGGCGTGCGCGCATAACTGCACCGCCTCGACGGCCCAGCCGGGCAGCTCCCCGGTCGAGTTCGCGGCCGCCGCAGCCTGGTTGACGTTGGAGCCGAACATGTTCACCGCACGGCGGGCAGCGAACAGTTCTCGCTGCAACTCCCGCAGGTCACCGGTGAGACACGTGGCCGGTTCTTCTGCGCGCGCTGCGCCGACCACCACCTGCGCCGTGTATCCCGCTGGCGTGAGACCCGCTCGCCGGGCCGCCTCAACGACCAGCGCCCTCTCCTCGTCCGAGAGCCGAGGGTAGATCCGGTGGGAGCGACCGGGGCTGAGGAGCTCCCGGTGCCGAGCCTGACCAGAATCGCTGACATTGCCTTCGGTGCTCACGGCAACGAGCCTTACGCCCGGCCGTTAACGCCCCGGTGAGCGGAACCGTTACCGGCACCGGCCAGCGCTTCAGCGACCACCGTCGGCGGGGGAAGTGACCTGACGTAACAGCGAGTGTGATCAAGTGCCGTACCGCGCGGTCAAAGGCATCGGTCGTGCCGTCGAGCATGATCGAGAGCCGGCACGCGGTACGGCGTTCGCTGACGATTCGCTGACTCTCAGATGATGCGCTGCGGGCACGGCTAGCGCTCCGAACTCTGTCTCGCAAAGATCAAGCGCTCTGTCGGCCGGCGTCGCTCCTCACCGTTGACCTGCGTGAGCTGTTAACCGTCGTCGCCCGCTCACGACCGATGTTGGTCGGCCTGGCTGTACCGATGGCTGTACGGTTTGATCTATGACAGCAGCCGAGACAGGGATCGCGGGACGCTTCCGCGACCCAAAGTACTGGCTGCGTGGCTTGGCCGCTGGAGCGATCTTCGTCCGTTGCCCACGCTGTGCCGGGCGGGCTTCGGTCCTTCCTGATCCTGAGTCGGCCGACGGCTCCCGGCATCATGTCTGGCTGCGTCGTCGGCTCAGTTGTCTCGGGTGCCCGTTTACTGGCGTCTGGGATGCTCCTCGCCGCGCAGGCGACAACGCGCGAACACTTCCTGACTTCTCAGGCCCGAATGACCCGTACTTCGGACTGCCGCTCTGGCTTTCGGTCGACTGCCGCGGGCGGGTGCTCTGGGCATACAACGCCGAGCATCTGGACCTGCTGGAGGCGTACGTGTCCGCTCGATTGCGGGAGCGCGGCCGAGACATGGGGAGCCAAACCCTTGTCGAGCGCTTACCCGCATGGATCAAGGAAGGCAAGCATCGCGCCGACGTGCTGGAAGGGATAGGCCGGCTTCGGGCGCTGCTGCCCTGACCGCCGACCAACGGCACCGCCACTTTGGAAGATCGTATCCGGCTGTCCCGGTCTGTCTGTTGTGCCTGGTCGGCGGCGGGGTAACGCTGACCGGTGCTG
>NZ_WAAS01000450.1:0-2745 GCF_008806585.1 Micromonospora sp. AMSO12t | reverse complement strand
ACCGCGGTCCCCGTACCCGTCCGCGTCGGCGAGGCGTCCACCCCGGACGGTGCCTTCCCCGTCCTCGTACCGCTGGGTGGCGGCCACCACCTCGCCGTCGACGCGGACGCCCGCGACCCCCGGGTGGCCGGCCTGCTGCGGGCGCTCGTGCTGCGGCTGCTCGCCACCGCGCCGACCGGCGGCGTGCGGGTCGCCGGCATCGACACCGCCGCGCTCGGCGCCACCTTCGGGCCGCTGCGCCCGCTCATCGACGCCGGCGTGCTCGATCCGCCGGCCACCGGCGAGGCCGAGGTGGCCGCCCTGCTCGACGCCGCCGAGCGGCACGCCCGCGCCGCCCGGCACGCCGACCGCCCCGACCAGGAGCTGCTGCTGGTCGTCGCCGCGTCGGCGCCGCCGCCGCGCGAGGCGGCCCGGCTCGCCGCGCTCACCCACGCCGGCCCGGCCGCCGCGGTCTGCGTGCTGGTCGCCGGCCGGCCCACCGCCGCGTCGGCGGAGCCGGCACCGCAGCTCGGCGCCACCACCACGATCCGGCTGACCGAGCGGTACGCCCACGTCGGCGACCCGCCGGGGGCCCCGTTCAGCCACGACGGCAGTGGACTGGCCGCCCCCGTGCTGCTCGACGGCGACCCGCCGGCGGCGTCGGTGGCCGCCCTCGCCGCGCACCTCGGCGCCGCCGCCCGACGCAGCGACACTGTGGATTTCGCCGAGCTGCTGCCCGAGCGGCGGTGGGCCGAGTCGGCGGGCAACGGGCTGCGCACCGTGGTCGGCCGCGCGGGCCGCGACCCGGTCACCGTCGCCTTCGACGACGCCACCCCGCACTGGCTCGTGGGCGGGCGCACCGGCGCCGGCAAGACCGTCTTCCTGCTCGACGTCCTCTATGGGCTGGCCGCCCGCTACTCGCCGGCCGAGCTCCGGCTCTACCTGCTCGACTTCAAGGAGGGGGTGAGCTTCACCGAGTTCGTCCCCACCCCCCGCGACCCGTCCTGGCTGCCGCACGCCCGTGCGGTCGGCATCGAGTCCGACCGGGAGTACGGCGTCGCCGTGCTGCGCGAGCTGCGCCGCGAGCTGTCCCGGCGGGCCACCGTCCTCAAGCGGCACGGCGTCACCAAGCTCGCCGACCTGCCCCGCGACACCCCGGTGCCCCGGATCGTGGCGGTGATCGACGAGTTCCACGTGCTTCTCACCGGCAACGACGCGCTGGCCCGCGAGTCGGTCGACCTGCTGGAGGAGCTGGCCCGCAAGGGTCGCTCGTACGGCGTGCACCTGGTGCTGGCCAGCCAGAGCATGACCGGCGTCGAGGCGCTCTACGGCCGGGCCGAGGCGATCTTCGGCCAGTTCGCGCTCCGGGTGGCGCTGCCCGGTGGCGGCGGGGTGCTCGACCCGCTGAACGAGTCCGCCCTGACCCTGCCGGTCGGCTCGGCCGTGCTCAACACCGCGGCCGGCGCGGTCGGTGCCGACACGATCGTCCGCTTCCCGGACGCGCACGCCGCCGCCGGGGAGTTGGCCGGGCTGCGCCACGAGCTGTGGCAGGCCCGAGCGGCAGGCGCGCGCGCCCCGTCGGTCTTCAAGGGCTACGAGGCCGCCCACGTCGAGGACGACCCGACCTTCGCCGGGCTGCGTCCGGGCGGGCGCCGCCCGCTGGCCCTGGTCGGGCGTACGGTCGACGTGGAGGGCACCTCCGCGCTGTTCATGATGGACGCGACCCCGGGCCGGCACCTGGCCGTGGTCGGCACCTCGGCCACCGGCGCGGAGGTGCTGCGCGCGGCCACCCTGAGTCTCGCCCGGCAGCACGCTCCGGGCGACGCCCGGTTCCTGCTCGCCTCGCTGGTCACCGCCGCCGAGTCAGCCGCCGACGACACCGCCGCGACCCTGGCCGCCGCCGGCCACCCGGTCGACCGCCTCGACGCGACCGACCTGCGCCGCCACCTCGGCACCCTCGCCGCCGCGCTGTCGACGCCAGGCGCAACGGCCGGCCCCGCCACGACGGCGCAAGGGGTGGGGGAGGCCGGGCCGGGCGCGAGCCGCACCTATCTCGTCGTCTTCGGCGTCGACGCCGCCAGCGGGCTGCTCGCCGCCACCGACCCGGACACGTTCCGCTCCGGCCACGACGACCTGCGGGCCGTGCTGCGTCAGGGGCCGGGGCAGGGGACGCACCTGCTCGGCTGGTGGCGGGGGCTGCGCCGCCTCGCCGACGACCTTGGCGGCGCCCACAACCGCGACGACGTCGCCTGCCTGGTCGCGCTGAACGTGCCCGGCGCCGAGCTGGGCCTGCACCTCGGCGTGCACGACCTCGCGTACGCGCCCCGGCCCGACCGGGCGCTCCTGGTCGACCGGCACGACCAGCGCACCCGGCTCATCGTGCCGTTCGCCCGCGAGGGGCACGGCCCGGACGGGGAGGACTGAGGCGGTGTCCACCTTCGAGGAGTACGCGGCGCTCGCCCGGCAACTCGCCGAGCGGCGACAGGCCGGCGAGCGCGGTGCCGCCGCCGACGCCGACCGGCGCCGCAACCTGCACGCCGCCGCGGACTACCTCCAGCACCGGCTCACCGCCCAGGGGCAGCGCCTCGACCAGCTCGGCCAGGCCATCGGCATCCCGGCGTCCAGCGTGCCCACCGGCGCCGCACCCACGCCCTCCACCGTCCCCGGCGCAGGGCCGCCCGCCGGCGTCCCCGATTCCGCACCCACGTTCCCTGCCGTTCCCGGCGCCGGTGCGCCCGGCACCTCGGCCGGCGACGGTGGTCGAGG
>NZ_WAAS01000449.1:0-2747 GCF_008806585.1 Micromonospora sp. AMSO12t | reverse complement strand
CGCGTCGCGTCGCGTCGCATCGCATCGCATCGCGTAGATCTTGGTAGGAACGTGCCCCTCCAGGGGCCGATTCCTACCAAGATCTCCACCGGCACCGGCACCGGCACCGGCACCGGCACCGGCACCGGCACCGGCACCGGCACCGGCACCGGCACCGGCACCGGCACCGGCACCGGCACCGGCACCGGCACCGGCACCGGCACCGCACCCGCAGCGGCAGCCGCACCCGCAGCACGGCCGGCGCAGGCGTGCCGGCAGCACAGCAGGTCAGCGCAGCCGTGCCGTCAGCGCGACCAACCAGCGCGTATCCGTGCCGTCAGCGCGACCGGCCAGCGCGTATCCGCGCCGCCAGCGCGATCGACCCGCGCAGCCGTGCCACAGCGCGATCGGCCAGCGCCGCCAACCGGCCGCCAACCGGCCGTAACCGGGCCAGCCGGCGCAGGTGGCGCGGCGGCGGGGCAGCGGTCAGTGGGGGAGGAGGACGGTCGCGGCGTCGGTGAGGAGGGTCCACGCCTCGTCGACGTGGACCTCGGTGCTCTGCGGGGAGCCGACGGCCAGGCGCAGCGTGTAGCGGCCGTTCACCCGGGTGTGCGTCAGGTGCACCCGGCCCGTGGCGTTGACCCGGGCCAGCAGCTCCGCGTTGACCTCGTCGTCCGCCGCCAGCCGGAAGCACACCAGCGAGTACGGGTGGGCCCCCACCAGCGCGAACCGGTCGTCGGCGCGGACCCGGTCGGCGAACCGGGCGGCGAGCGACACGCCGGAGCGGATGTGCGCGCGCAGCCCCTCGGCGCCGTACCACCGCAGCACGAACCAGAGCTTCAGCGCCCGGAACCGGCGGCCCAGCGGCACCTGCCAGTCCCGGTAGTCGATCACCGCGCCGGACTCGGTGGCGGCGTTGCGCAGGTACTCCGGCAGCACGCTCAGCGCCTCGATCAGCTCCGCCGTGTCGGCCACCCAGAACGCGTCGCAGTCGAAGCCGGTGAGCAGCCACTTGTGCGGGTCGAAGCAGTACGAGTCGGCGTACTCCAGGCCGGCGTGCCCGAACCGCAGCTCCGGGCAGACCGCCGCCGCTCCCGCGTACGCGGCGTCAACGTGCAGGAAGACCCCGTACTCGGCGCAGATCGCGCCGATCTCCGGCAGCGGGTCGATCGCGGTCGTGGAGGTGGTGCCGACGGTCGCGACCACGATCGCCGGGACCACGCCGGCCGCCAGGTCCGCCTCGATCGCCGCGCGCAGCGCCGCCGGGGACATCGCCTGCGTCTCTGGGTCGACCTCGACCGGCCGTACGCCGTCGGCGCCCAGCCCGGCGATCCGGGCGGCCTTCTCGATGGACGAGTGGCCCTGGGTGGAGGCGTAGGCGCGGTAGCGGCGGTCGACGCCGACCTCACGCCACCGGCCGCCGCCGGCGCGGTGCAGCGCGACCAGGGTCGCCACCAGCGTCGCCGAGGACGCCGAGTCCTGGATCACCCCGCCGCCCCCGGAGCCGGAGCGGAACCGCTTCGGCAGGTCCAGCAGTTCGGCGAGCCAGTCCAGCAGCACCGTCTCCAGTTCGGTGCACGCCGGCCCGGTCGCCCAGAGCATCCCCTGCACGCCCAGCCCGGCGCCGACCATGTCGCCGAGCACGCTGGGCCCCGAGGTGTTGGCCGGGAAGTAGCCGAAGAACCCGGGGTGCTGCCAGTGCGTCAGCCCCGGCGTGATCAGGGTGTCCAGGTCGGCCAGGACGGCCTCCACCGGCTCGCCGTGCTCCGGCGGGCCGGCGGGCAGCCGGGCGGCCACCGTCCCGGGCGGGTCCTGCGAGGTCACCGGACGCCGCTCCAGCGTCGCCCAGTAGTCGGCGATCCAGTCCACCACGGCGTGCCCGGCGCGTCGGAACTCGTCCGGGGTCATGTGCTCAGCCACGCCCTGAGTCGATCAAGAATCCGGGCCGGGGGCAAGGGAAGTGGCTGGTGCCCCCCGCCACGGGGACGCCCGAAGCAGGGCGGCCAGAAGGGCGGGGGAAGACGGATTGTCCGCTGAAAGCGCTTGCCCTAGCATCGCAGGTGCGCGGAGCCACCCCTCGACGCCGCCCGCCGGAGCACCGACGCCGCAGTGCCGGCGCCGGGACGCCCGACACCGGAGCGGCGGCGTCGACACCGACGCCGTACCGACGGCGTCGGACCACCGCCGCAAGCGCGGCGTCTCCTCCCGCCGGCCCGGGCAGGCCGACGGCGACGGTTGCCGCGCGCCCAACCTCCCCGGAGGCCACTCCCCATGCCCATCACCCATCGCCGCGTCGCGTTGCTCGCCGCGGCCGCCGCGGCCGCTCTCGCCGCCGGTACGCTTCCGACCCTCACCGCCTCGGCTGCCGCCGCCGGCTGCCGCGTCGAGCACCGGATCACCAACCAGTGGCCCGGCGGCTTCGGCGCCGACGTCACCGTCACCAACCTGGGCGACCCGGTGAACGGCTGGACCCTCACCTGGTCGCACACCGCCGGCCAGCGGGTCACCCAGGCGTGGAACGCCGTCGTCGACCAGTCCGGCGCGCAGGTGACCGCCCGCAACGTCGAGCACAACGCGGTGATCGCCACCGGCGCCAGCGCCACCTTCGGCTTCAACGGCTCGTGGGAGGGGAGCAACCCGCCACCGACCGGCTTCGCCCTCAACGGCACCGCCTGCACCGGCGCCGCGCCCACCGGCGGCCCGACCACCCCGCCGCCGAGCACGCCGCCCCCCACGACCCCGCCACCCACCACGCCGCCGCCGACCAC
>NZ_WAAS01000448.1:0-2761 GCF_008806585.1 Micromonospora sp. AMSO12t | reverse complement strand
GGCGGCGGCGTCGTCGGCGGCGGGTTGGTCGGCCCGCCGGAGAAGTCGACGTCGCTGCACAGGTAGTACGACTGGTCGAGGTGGCTGGCCTGCCAGATGGTGTAGACGACGTGCCGCCCGGTCCGCCCCGGCGCGTTCGCCGGGATCTCGATGGACACGCCGGTGGGCTCCGGCTTCCACCCCGACGCCGGGGTGTTGCCGATCTGGCCGACCAGTTCCAGGTCGTCCCAGCCCAGCGGCTCGGTGAGCGCGTTGAAGCCCTGCCTGGTCACGTACACCCGGATGTAGTCCGCGCCGTGACTGGCCTGGTCGTAGAGGCGGACCCGGAAGTTGCTGGAGACCGGGGCGGTCTTCCAGGCGCCGACCGTGTCGAGGGCGTTGTAGCGACCGCCCTCGGTCCGGCCGCCGGAGCAGAGCTGGCCGTTGGGGATGGCGGCCTGGTGGTTGCCGGCGACGCCCTCGCGGAACAGGCCGTTCCAGTTCCACATGGCGTTCGGGTTGGCCTGCCAGGCCTGCCAGCACATCGGGTCCTCGGTGGCCATCCGGGGATTCTGGAAGTCGCTGCCCCAGCGCTGCCAGCAGCCGTAGTTGCGTGACGCCGGGTCCACCACGGAGCCGTGCGCCGACACGGGGTTGGCCAGGGCGGTGGTCAGCAGCAGCACGGCGGTCGCCGCGACGGCGAGCAGCCACGCCAGGCGGGAGGTGCGAAGTTGAGTGGACATGGGGAGCCCCCGGGAGGAGAGGTCGGACGACGACGCCCGGACGGCCCGGGAGTTGCCCCTCCCGTGCGCGCTGCGTGGCTTCCGCGACGGCTCTGCCCGGAGGCTGTCACACTTATCGGCTTCGGTCAATGCCTTCCCGGCGCATCGGGGTGTGCGGGATGCCGTCCTCGACGTACTCGGGGCCGGCGACGGCGAAGCCGTGGCGGGCGTAGAGGCCGACCAGGTGGGACTGGGCCTCCAGCACGCAGGGGCGGTCGCCGACCAGCTCCAGCGCCGCGGTCATCAGCCGGCCCGCGTGCCCGCCGCCGCGCGCCTTCGGCGCCACCACCACCCGCCCGATCCGCGCCACGCCGCCCGGGTCGGCGAGGATCCGCAGGTACGCCAGGGGCGCGCCGCCGTCGTCGAGCCAGAGGTGGCGGGTGCCCGGCTCGACGTCGCGCCCGTCGAGTTCCGGGTACGGGCACGCCTGCTCCACCACGAACACGTCGATCCGGAGCCGGAGCAGGTCGTGGAAGGTGCGGGCGTCGAGTTCGGCGAACGAGGCGGTCCTCGGCACGGGGGGCTGTGGCACTCCCCGATGGTAGGCCGGGCCCGTGGGCCAGCCGCCCCGCTGCCCTGCGTGCCGCCGGTGCGCCCGGCCGACCCGGGCGGCCATGGCGCCGGCGGCCGGCCGATCGCCGGCCTCAGGCGGGGCGGGCGCCGACCGCGTCGCGGATCTCGGCGCCCCGGGCGCCCTCCTCCGCGCGGGCGCAGTGCGCGCAGCAGAAGAACCGGCCGGACACCTCCACCCCGTGCCCGACGATCTTGACCTGGCAGTGCTCGCAGATCGGCGCCAGCTTGTGCGCGGCGCACTCGAAGCAGTCGAAGGTGTGCACGTCGCCGCTGACGGTCCGCACCTCGAACGCCATCCAGTAGTCGTTACCGCAGACCTCGCACGTCGCCACGACAGAACCCCCCGAAGGCCGACACATTTCCTCGAGCGTGCGGCAACCGGACCGTGCCGGGTGGGCGGATCGGCCCAGGTCACTCGGGGGTGGCGGCGTGTCGCCCCCGGCGTGTCGGGCGTTGTACCGGGTGACCGCGCGCGACCCCGGAGGAACACGACATGATCAAGCGGAACAAGCTCTTCGGCAACCAGGTACGGGTCACCTTCAGCCTGCCCCGCGACACCCCGCCCGGCCCGGTCAGCGTGGTCGGCTCCTTCAACGGCTGGGAGCCGGGGCGGCACGAACTCCTCCCGCGTCGGGACGGCACCCGGACGGTCACCGTACGACTCGGCCCGGGGGAGTACCGCTTCCGCTACCTCGCCACCGGTGGCGTCTGGCTGGACGACGAGTCCGCCGACCGGGTGGACGAGCGGGGCAGCCTGTTGCTGCTCTGATGGTCACCCTGCGTGTGCAGAAGGTGCGATGTTTCTATCGACAGGAGTCTTTACTGTTAACAAGCTTTAATTTATGTTGATGGCACCTCACCAGGCCGAAGTCCGAAGGAGCTGCCACCATGCGTCGAAGAATCACCATCCCGCTCGTGGCGACGGGTGCCGTCGTCTCCGCACTCGCCGTCGCGGCGCCCGCCCAGGCGCACGGCTACGTGTCCGGCCCGCCGAGCCGCCAGGCGCTCTGCGCCCAGGGACGGGTCCCCGACTGCGGGCAGATCAAGTACGAGCCGCAGAGCGTCGAGGGGCCGAAGGGGCTGCGCAGCTGCCACGCGGGGATCGCCCAGTTCGCCGTCCTCAACGACGACAGCCGGGGCTGGCCCGCCACCTCGGTCGGCAGCTCCGTCACCTTCACCTGGACCAACACCGCCCGGCACGCCACCAGCAACTGGGAGTACTTCATCGGCGGCACCCGGGTGGCCGTCTTCAACGGCGGCGGGCAGCAGCCCGGCGCCACCGTCTCGCACACCGTCAACCTGGGCGGCCACCCGGGACGGCAGAAGGTCCTCGCCGTGTGGAACATCGCGGACACCGCCAACGCGTTCTACTCCTGCGTCGACCTCCAGGTCGGCGGGGGCGGCAACCCGTCGCCCACGCCGAGCCC
>NZ_WAAS01000447.1:0-2794 GCF_008806585.1 Micromonospora sp. AMSO12t | reverse complement strand
CGCCCGCACCGGCCGTCCCGCCCCGGCCGGCGGCGCGGGGACCACGCGCAACAGGCCCGTCACCGCGCTGGTCGCCGTCGGCGTCGCGCTGCTCGTCGGGCTCGTCGGCGCGCTCGTCATCGGCGACGGCGGAAGCCCGCCACCGGCGGCGGCCCCCGTCACCGGCACACCGGCCGGCAGGCCGACACCGCCGCCGACCAGGACCTCCGCCCCGCCGCCGGTGACCGCACGGCCCGATCCGGTCGGCCTGCCGCAGTTCGTCGCCGAGTTCGCCGCGGTGCTCGCCTGGGCGCAGGCCCGCGGCGAGATCGACCGCAAGACGGTCGAGGGGCTGCGGGACAAGCTCGCGGACCTGAGCCGGGGCAAGGAGAAGGACCGGGCCAAGCGGGTCGAGAAGCTGCGGGAGCGCCTCGCCGAGGCGGCCGAGGAAGGGCAGCTCCCGCCCGACACGGCGGCCCGACTCGACGCCCTGCTCGACCGGATCGACACGCCGTCGCCGGACGACGACGAGGACGACGACTGAACCGGCTCAGCCGACCTCGACCGCGGACCCCTGCTCCACCCGGCCACCCCGCACCACCTGCGCGTACGCGCCCACGCACGGCTGCGCGCCGAGCTGCGGCAGCGGCACGACCCGGTTGAGGCGGGCCGGGACACGCAACGCCTCGGCCTGCCGGGGGAGCGACCCGTGCGCCAGGGTCGGCACCGCACACCGCGGGGTCGGGGCGAGTACCCGCAGCACCAGCTCGGGACCGACCCGCAGCTCGCCACCGACCCAGTCGTTCTCGGCGAAGCCGTCCACTTCGACGTCGAGCACGAGGTTGGGCCGGTAGCGGACCGCCTCGACGGTGCCGCCCGGAAGCTCGGCGGCCACCCGGGCCAGGGTGGCCGTCGTGACCAGGTGCACCGGGGCGAAGTCGAAGAAGGTCCCCGGCGCCGCCGCCCCGAGCGGGTTGGCGTCGACCGGCACCTCGGCGGCCAGACCGGCCGCCAGCACCGCGTCCGGGTCGGCCCGGTCCAGGAGCGCCCCGGCGGGCGGCCGGTCGATCAGCGTCACCGGGACGCCGAGCACCCGGGACAGCACGTCGTCGACGCCGGGGTCCACGCTGGACAGGACCCGCCCGTCGGGCAGCGTGATCCGTACCTCATCGGGTGCGGCGCCGGCCGCGCGGAGCGTGAGCAGGTCGCGCCAGAGCCGGGGATGCTTCGCGCTGGCCACCCGCCCGGTGTCCCGGTGCCGCAGGGCCAGCCGTCGGTCGCCCGCCACACCCGCCGGGCCGACGTCGGCGGCGGGCAGCCGCTCACCCAGCATCGACTTCACCGGGTAACGCCACAGCTGCGCCAGCCGGCCGGTCATCCTGCCGCCGCCCCGGCGCGGGGCACCGCGACCCGGACCGGGGCCCCGCCGGCGGTCGTGATGCACGTCGTCACGGGGCCACCCTAGTGCGAACCCCCGCGGCTGTGGACGGTCCGTGGGACGCAAGGGCCGGCCCATTGGCGGACTCCCAGGATCGGTTCGTAGCGTGTGGGCCATGATTCGTACCGCGCACGCCCTGCTCGCCTCCGGCACCGCCCCCGAAAAGGCCGCGCCGCCGGAGGACGGACTGGTCGGCTTCGTCATCGGCCTGGTCGAGCGGCTCGGCGGCCCCGGCGCGGGTCTGGCCGTCGCCCTGGAGAACCTCTTCCCACCGATCCCCAGCGAGGTGATCCTGCCGCTGGCCGGCTTCGTCGCCGGCCAGGGCCGGATGAGCGTGGTCAGTGCGATCTTCTGGACCACCCTCGGCTCGCTGCTCGGCGCCCTCGCCCTGTACTGGATCGGCGCCGCGCTGGGCCGGGAGCGGATCCGGGCGATCGCGCAGCGGCTGCCGCTGATCAAGCTCAGCGACGTGGACCGCACCGAGGAGTGGTTCCTGCGGCACGGGGTGAAGGCCGTCTTCTTCGGCCGGATGATCCCGATCTTCCGTAGCCTGATCTCCATCCCGGCCGGCGTGGAGCGGATGCCGGTGCTGACCTTCGCGGTCTACACGACGCTCGGCAGCCTGATCTGGAACACCACCTTCGTGATGGCCGGCTACCTGCTCGGCGACAACTGGCACCTCGTCGAGGGGTACGCCGGCGTGCTGCAGAAGGTGGTCATCGTCGCCAGCGTGGCGGCCGCCGGCTGGTTCGTGGTCTCCCGGATCATCCGCGCGCGGCGCGGCGCGCCGGCCGTCGACCCCGTCCCGCCCGTCGACCCCGCCCCGCTGCCCTACGCGCCGGACCCGACGGGGCGGGGCACGATCTACCGCAGCGCGTACTCGGACGGGCAGGCGCCCGACCGCGACCTGTCCCGCTGAGCCGGTGGCGCGGCCACGGCGGGCGCCACCACGCCCGCCAGGTCCCCGCCGCGGTGGCCCTCGGGATCCGGCGCCGCCGCCGAGGCGCACTGCACAGTCGGCGCGGGCACCCCGCCCCGATCCCGATCGGCCCCGGGACGCGGAAGTCCACCCGCGGGCTTGATCCCTGCGCCGGGGCACGGCGGCCACACCCGGGCGGGGCCCACGCTCGCGTCCGTCCGCCGGCTCCTAGCGGAGATCTTGGTAGAAAATGGCCCCTCCAAGGGCCGTTTTCTACCAAGATCTCCACCGGTGGCCCGGTGGCCCGGTGGCCCGATGACCCGGTGGCCCGGTGGCCCGGTGGCCCGTGAACCTGCCTGTGACCGGTTTCCGATTCGTGTGGTATGTCCAGCGCGGTTTGGGTGAGTGGGTCGTCCAGCAGGGTGGCGTGAGGTGCCGAATGTGCGGTTCGTAGGTGT
>NZ_WAAS01000446.1:0-2799 GCF_008806585.1 Micromonospora sp. AMSO12t | reverse complement strand
GGTCAGGAGGCGGGGTCCTGGCGGGCGGCGTCGATGCGGGCGCGGGCGCCGTCCAGCCAGCGCTGGCAGGTCTCGGCGAGCTTCTCGCCGCGCTCCCAGAGCGCCAGTGACTCCTCCAGCGTGGTGCCGCCGGTCTCCAGCCGCTCGACCACCGACGCCAGCTCGGCGCGGGCCTGCTCGTAGCTGAGCTGTTCGGCCTTCTTCTCGTCAGTCATCGCTGCCATCCCACCACATCGTGATCCCGTCGCCGTTCAGCGTCGACCGTCGCGGCCGGCCCGCCATCGTGTGTTCCGCTTCCGTTCAGCCGTCGACCGTCGCCGCCAGCTCGCCCTCGGCGAGGCGTACCCGGAGCGGGTCGCCCTTGCCCACCTCGGACGCGGCGCGCAGGACCTGGCCGTCGGCACGCTGGACGATCGCGTAGCCCCGGTCGAGGGTGGCGGCGGGGGAGAGGGCGCGCAGCCGGGCCAGGGTGTGCCGCAGGTCGTCGTCGGCGGCGGCGAGCCGGTGGTCCAGGCAGCGCCCCGCCCGCTGGCGCAGCCCGGTCAGGTCGGCGAGCCGCTGGTCGACCATCACCTGCGGGCGGGCCAGCACCGGTCGGGAGCGCAGGCCGTCGAGCCGGTGCGACTCGCGGTCCACCAGGTTGCGCACCGCGCGTTCGAGGCGGTGCCGGGCCTGCCGGATGACGCGCACCTCCTCGGTGAGGTCCGGAACCACGCGCTTGGCGGCGTCGGTCGGCGTCGAGGCCCGTACGTCGGCGACGTAGTCGACCAACGGCGCGTCGGTCTCGTGGCCGATCGCACTGACCACCGGCGTGCGGCAGGCGAAGACGGCCCGGCAGAGCGCCTCGTCGGAGAAGGGCAGCAGGTCCTCGATGCCGCCCCCGCCCCGGGCGATGACGATCACGTCGACGGTCGGGTCGGCGTCCAGCACCTTGAGCGCGTCGACGATCTGCGGGACGGCACTCGGCCCCTGCACGGCCACGTTGACCGTGCGGAACTCCACCGCCGGCCAGCGCCGGCGGGCGTTGGTCAGCACGTCCCGCTCGGCGGCCGAGGCGCGACCCGTGATCAACCCCACCCGGTTGGGCAGGAACGGCGGCCGGCGCTTGCGCGCCCGGTCGAACAGCCCCTCGGCCGCGAGCAGCTTCTTCAGCTTCTCCAGCCGGGCCAGCAGCTCGCCGAGGCCGACCTGCCGGATCTCGTCGGCGCGCAGGCTCAGCGTGCCCCGGGCCGCGTAGAACTCCGGCTTGGCGTGCAGCACCACCCGGGCGCCCTCGCGCAGCTCAGGGGCGCCGACGTCCAGGACGTCCCGGTTGGTGGTGACCGTCAGGCTCAGGTCGGCTGACGGGTCCCGCAGCGTGAGGAAGACGGTGCTGGCGCCCGGTCGGCGGCTGATCTGCGCCACCTGCCCGTCCACCCACACCCAGCCCAGCCGGGCGATCCAGGCGCCGACCTTCTGGCTGACCACCCGGACCGGCCACGGCTCCTCGGACGTGCTCCGCCCCACCTCGCCTGTGCTCACCCGCCCACCCTACGGCCCGTCCCGGACAGTTCCGTGCGGCTCGGCCGGGGGTGGGCGGCGTGCGGCCGGCATCGCGCCGTGGTGGCGGTCGCGGCCCGTGTCGCCCTCCGGGACGGCACGTACGATGGGCGGGTGACTCAGGCTGAAGTGACGTCCCGGACCGGCAAGCGCGTGATCCTGGCCAAGCCCCGCGGCTACTGTGCGGGCGTGGACCGCGCGGTGCAGACCGTGGAGGAGGCACTCAAGCTCTACGGCGCCCCGATCTACGTACGCAAGCAGATCGTGCACAACAAGCACGTCGTGCAGACGCTGGAGGCCCAGGGCGCGATCTTCGTGGAGGAGAACGAGGAGGTGCCGGAGGGCGCCACCGTCATCTTCTCCGCGCACGGGGTGGCCCCGGAGGTCTACGAGCAGGCCCGGACCCGCTCGCTGCGGGCGATCGACGCGACCTGCCCGCTGGTCACCAAGGTGCACCAGGAGGCGAAGCGGTTCGCCGCCGAGGACTACGACATCCTGCTCATCGGCCACGAGGGGCACGAGGAGGTCATCGGCACCTCCGGCGAGGCCCCCGAGCACATCCAGCTCGTGGACGGTCCCGAGGACGCCGACCGGATCACCGTCCGCGACCCGAACAAGGTCGTCTGGCTCTCCCAGACCACCCTCTCGGTCGACGAGACGCTGGAGACGGTGGCCCGGCTCAAGAAGCGGCTGCCCATGCTCCAGTCGCCGCCCAGCGACGACATCTGCTACGCCACCTCCAACCGGCAGCACGTGGTCAAGGAGATCGCGCCCGAGTGCGACGTGATGATCGTCGTCGGCTCGGCCAACTCCTCCAACTCCGTACGCCTCGTCGAGGTCGCCCTGGACGCCGGGGCGCGCGCCGGTCACCTCGTCGACTTCGCGCACGAGATCGACGACGCGTGGCTGGAGGGAGCGCGCACGGTCGGCCTGACCTCGGGCGCCAGCGTTCCCGACCAGCTCGTCCAGGAGGTCCTCGCCCACCTCGCCGCGCGTGGCTTCACCGACGTCGACGAGGTGGTGACCGCCAACGAGCGGTTGACCTTCTCGCTGCCGCAGGAGCTCAAGCGGGACATGAAGGCCGCCGCCGCGGCCCGTGGCTGACCGGCGGGAACGGTGGGCGGTCCCGCTGCGTCAGACCAGGGTATGAGGACTCTTCGGCTCGCCGTCTCCGCGTTGGCCGTCTGCGTGGCGCTGAGCGCCTGCGGCGGGCAGGACGGTACCGGCGACACCCCCACCCCGACCCCGACGGGAGCGCAG
>NZ_WAAS01000445.1:0-2848 GCF_008806585.1 Micromonospora sp. AMSO12t | reverse complement strand
GCCCGCCCCGGACGGCACCGCCACCGCCAGCCGCAGCCGCCCCGCCCGCCAGTCGGCGCCCACGTGACCGGTCGCCCGGCCGTCGCAGTCGGCGAAGGCGCCCCGCAGCTCGGCCGAGCCGCCCGGCGGCGGGGCGGGCCGCCCGGCCGGGAAGGCGCCCACGTGCACGGTCTCGACCCGGTGCGGCGCGGCGCAGTCCACCGGCGTGTACGCCGCCAGGGTCACCACGTCGACGAAGTCGGCGACCTGGCACACCCCGGCGGCCGGGGTGAAGGGCCCTGCGGCGGGCGGGGCCGCCCAGTCGTCGACCAGGTCACCGTCCAGCCCGCCGGCGTCGGCGCAGCCGGCCAGGAGCGCGGCCGTGGCGACGGCAGCGAGCAGGGTGGTCATCGCACGGCGCACAGCGGCCTCCCCCAGCCACCCGCGTCTCTCGACGGGCAACCAGACTACCCAGGGATGACCTTCCGGTGACAGACCGCACGCACGGTCACTTCCCGCACCGCCAGGGTCCTGCGGTCACGAAGGGCACGAAAGCCCACAGAATGCCGCCGGAGGAGCGGGCGGAGACGGGAACGGGCGGGTCAGACGGCGGCGGCGGCGAGGGGATTGGGGATCGGGGCGCCGGCGGTGCCGGGTGCGGCGGTGGTCGGGTCGGCGTTCAGCTCGACGACCCGGTTGTCGGCGTCGACGTGTACGACCCGCGGCCGGTAGGCGCGGGCCTCGGCGTCGTCCATCTGCCCGTACGAGATGAGGATGACCAGGTCTCCCGGGTGCACCAGGTGGGCGGCGGCGCCGTTGATGCCGATCACGCCGCTGCCCCGCTCGCCCGGGATCACGTACGTCTCCAGCCGCGCCCCGTTGGTGATGTCCACGATCGCCACCTGCTCGCCGGGGATCAGGTCGGCGGCGTCGAGCAGGTCCTCGTCGACGGTCACCGAGCCGACGTAGTGCAGGTCGGCCTGGGTCACCGTGGCCCGGTGGATCTTCGACTTGAGCATGGTGCGCAGCATCGGGATGCCTTTCGCGGAAGGTGGCGGGGGCGGGGTTCAGGAACGGGGGGCGAGCCGGATCGCCGCGTTGTCGATCAACCGGGTGGCGCCCACCCAGGCGGCCACGAGCAGCCGCGCCGGCCCGGAGACCGGCCCCGGTTCCAGGTCCGGGTCGGTGAGCACCAGGTAGTCGAGGCGCGCGCCGGGCGTACCGGCGCCGAAGGCCGCGTGCGCGGCGGCGAGCACCGCCCCCGCGTCACCGCCCTCGTCGGC
Organism: Micromonospora sp. AMSO12t; assembly: GCF_008806585.1. NCBI lineage: Bacteria > Bacillati > Actinomycetota > Actinomycetes > Micromonosporales > Micromonosporaceae > Micromonospora > Micromonospora sp. AMSO12t. The sequence goes on along the minus strand of NZ_WAAS01000445.1, from coordinate 1,586 downwards.
GGCCGCGGCCCCGGCCCGCAGCGCCGCGGACAGGCTCAGCGCGGCCTCCCGCTCGGCCGGGGACAGGTAGCGGTTGCGGCTGGACAGGGCCAGCCCGTCCGGCTCCCGTACGGTCGGCACGCCGACCACCTCGACCGGCACGTCGAGGTCCCGGGCCATCCGCCGCACCAGGGTCAGCTGCTGGTAGTCCTTCTCGCCGAAGAACGTCAGGTCGGCGCGGGTGAGCTGGAGCAGCTTCAGCACCACGGTGAGCACCCCGTGGAAGAACCCGGGGCGGCTCTGCCCCTCCAGGTCCTCCCCCAGCGGGCCCGGGTTGACCCGCACCCGGGGCTGGCCGTCCGGGTACATGTCCGCCACGGCGGGGGCGAAGACCACGTCCGCGCCCGCCCGCCGGCAGATCTCCAGGTCGGCGTCGAGGGTGCGCGGGTAGCGGTCGAAGTCCTCGTTCGGGCCGAACTGCAACGGGTTGACGAAGATCGTGACGAGCACGTGGTCGGCGCGCTCCCGGGCCGCCCGCAGCAGCGTCTCGTGCCCGGAGTGCAGCGCGCCCATGGTCATCACGACGCCCACGGTGCCCTTGAGCCCGTCGCGCGCCGCCGCAAGCTCGGCGCGGGTGTGCACCAGTTCCGTCACCTGTCCCCCTCCGTCCACCGTCGGCCCGGTCACGCCGCCACCTCGCGCCGGTCGCCGGCGAGCACGCCGAGCAGCGACTCCGCGTCGACCGGCCGCAACCGGCCCGCGGCGATGGCCCGGTCGGCCGTACGTCGGGCCAGGGCCAGGTAGGGCGCCACCGACTCGGGGGCAGTCGCGGCGAGCCGCGCCAGGTGGCGCTCGACCGTGCCGGCGTCGCCCCGGGACACCGGCCCGGTCAGCGCGTCGTCGCCGAGGCGCAGCGCGTTCTCCAGGGCGGCCCGCAGCAGCGGGGCGAGCACCTTCTCCGGCTGGGCCACCCCGGCGTCGCGCAGCCGGTCGGCCGCCTCGTTGACCAGGGTCACCAGGTGGTTGGCGCCGTGCGCCAGCGCCGCGTGGTAGAGCGGCCGGTCCGCCTCGCCGACCCACTCCGGCACCCCGCCGAGGTCGGCGACCAGCCGGGCGGCCAGGGGGCGCAGCTCCGCCGGGGCGGTCACCCCGTACGAGATGCCGGCCAGCCGGGCCAGGTCGTCCGGCGTACCGGTGAAGGTCATCGCGGGGTGCAGGGCGAGCGGGCGGGCGCCCGCCGCGGCGGCGGGGGCGAGCACGGCCAGCCCGTGCGCGCCCGAGGTGTGCGCGACCACCTGGCCGGGGCGCAGCGCGCCGCCGTCGGCCAGGGCGGCGACCACCCCGGCGAGCGCGTCGTCGGGCACGGCGACCAGCAGCAGGTCAATGGCCGCCCGCGCCACGGCGGCGGCGGAGCGGCGGGGCACGTCGGGAAGCAGCAGCGCGGCCCGGGCCCGGGAGGCGCCGGAGCCGGCCGTGAGGGCGACGACCCGGTGGCCGGCGGCGGCGAGTGCGGCGCCCAGCACGGTGCCGACCCGGCCGGAGCCGACGACGCCGACGGTGAGGAGACGGGGGGTGGCAGCCGGCGGTACGGCGGCCCCGTGGGGGGC
>NZ_WAAS01000444.1:0-2853 GCF_008806585.1 Micromonospora sp. AMSO12t | reverse complement strand
CGGCGGTACGCGGCGCCTCGCCGCCAAGTGGGGCGGAGCCACCGGCGGCCGGGCCGGTGTCGCCGCCGGGCGCAGTGCCGAACCTGACGGTCGGGGTGGAGTCACCGGCGGCCGGGGCGGGGTCGCCGCCGGGCACGGTGGTCAGGCCGACGGTCGGGGCGGAGTCACCGCCGGGGGCGGAGTCGGACTGCGCGCGCTCGGCACGCGGCAGCTCGGCGGTGGGGTGCGACGGCTCGGCGTCGGGGTGGGCCGGCCGGCGCTGCGGGTCGGACTCGTGCTCGGTCATGTCTCCACCTTGACGCGCACCACTGCGATCCGCCTGGAACGCACCTGAATGTTGGCTGAAAGTCACTCGCCATCGCCCTCGTCGTCCGGCACGAGCGGGAGCCGGACCCGGAAGGTCGCTCCCCCGCCGGGGGTCTCGGCCACCTCGACGGTGCCGTGGTGGGCGCGCACCAGCGCCGCGACGATGGCCAGGCCGAGGCCGGTGCCGGTGTTGCCGCCGGCTCGCCGGGTACGCGCCGCGTCCACCCGGTAGAAGCGCTCGAAGACCCGCTCCGCCTGCTCCGGGTTGAGCCCGGGACCGGTGTCCGCCACCTCGACCACGGCCAGGTTCCCGGGCTCGGCGCGCAGCCGCAGGGTCACCGAGGCCTCCGGCGGGGTGTGCGTGAGCGCGTTGGTCATCAGGTTGCCGATGATCTGGCGCAGCCGGGCGTCGTCGCCGTAGACGACCAGCGGACCGGAGCCGGGGGTGACCTCCAGCTCGATCCGGCGCTCGGGCGCCACCGCCCGGGCGGCCTCGACCGCCTCGCTCGCCAGCACGGGCAGCTCCACCGGGGCGAGGGAGAGCGGTCGCTCCCGGTCCAGCCGGGCGAGCAGCAGCAGGTCCTCCACCAGCAGCCCCATCCGGGCCGCCTCCTGCTCGATGCGGCGCAGCAGGTCGGCGGTCTGCTCCGGCGCGCTCGCCGCGCCCTGCCGGTACAGCTCGGAGAAGCCCCGGATGGTGGTCAGCGGCGTCCGCAGCTCGTGCGAGGCGTCCGCGACGAACTGCCGCATCCGCTCCTCGGAGCGGCGGGCCCGCGCCTCGGAGGCCCGCGCCGAGCCGGCCGCCTCCCGGGCGGCGGCCTCGGCGGACCGGGCGGCCAACTCCGAGGCGGCCCGCGCGGTGAAGGCGACCTCGATCTGGTTCAGCATGGCGTTCAACGCCCGGGAGAGCCGCCCCAGCTCGGACGTGGGGATGGGCTGCCCCTGCTCCGGGTCGGGCACCCGCCGGGTGAGGTCGCCACCGGCGATGGCGGCGGCCGTACGTTCTATCTCCACCAGCGGCTTCAGGCTGGTCCGGACGATCGCCGCGCCGATGGAGGCGAGCAGGACCAGCACCGCGCCGCCGACCAGCAGGTCTATCCAGACCAGCTGCTTCACGGCGCGATCCACCTGGGTGAGCGGCTGGCCCACGGCCAGCACCGAGCCGTCCTTCTGTCCCGCGTAGACCACCCGCCAGCGGGTGCGACCGTCCTGGGACACGACAGTGCGGGGCTCGCCCACCCGCGCCGCGAACCCGCTCCAGTCCGTGGGGAAGTCGGGCAGTTGCTCGGGGTCGAGGCTGAGGTCGTCGTAGCGCGTCGGGTACACCTGATTCTCGTCGGCGATCGAAACGACGTAGCTGCTGGGCAGCATCGCCTCGACCCTGCCGCTGCGGAGCCCGGGCAGCAGTTGCCCGAGCCCCTGGCTGGCCGACTTGATCTGGCCGTCCACCTGGCCGACCAGGTAGTTGCGGAGAAAGAAGGTGGTCAGGGAGCTGATCACCAGGAGCGCGGCGGCGACCAGGGCCAGCACCGCGGCGACCAGCTTGACCCGCAGCGGGACGCTGCGCAGCCGCGCCTTGCCCTGGTCGAGGGGGTTCACGCCGCCGGCTTGCGCAGGACGTAGCCGACGCCTCGGAGGGTGTGGATCAGCCGGGGCTGGGTGTTGTCCACCTTGCGGCGCAGGTAGGAGATGTAGGACTCGACGATGTTGTCGTCGCCCCGGAAGTCGTAGTTCCACACGTGGTCGAGGATCTGCGCCTTGGACAGCACCCGGTTGGCGTTCAGCATCAGGTAGCGCAGCAGCTTGAACTCGGTCGGTGAGAGCTGCACCCGCTGGCCGGCCCGGTGCACCTCGTGGGTCTCCTCGTCCAGCTCCAGGTCGGCGAAGGTGAGCCGGGAGGGCGTCTGCTCGCCGCTGCTGGTCCGCCGCAGCACCGCCCGGATCCGGGCGGTCAGCTCCTCCAGGCTGAACGGCTTGGTGACGTAGTCGTCCCCGCCCAGGGTGAGCCCCCGGATCTTGTCGTCGGTCGCGTCACGGGCGGTGAGGAAGACCACCGGCGTACGGGTGCCGCCCTCGCGCAGCATCCGGATGACCTCGAAGCCGTCCAGGTCGGGCAGCATCACGTCGAGCACCACCAGGTCGGGTCGGTGGTCCTTGGCGGCGTTGAGAGCGGCGCTGCCGCTCGTCGCGGTGGCCACGTCGAAGCCCGCGAAGCGCAGACTCGCGGAGAGCAGTTCGAGGATGTTGGGATCGTCCTCGACGACGAGCAGTCGCGCCTCGGTCTGGGTAGCGGCCATGCCGCCCATCATCCGCGCTCTCGCTGCGTCCGCGCTGGGCACTCGCTGGAAAGTAGCTGTGAGGCGGCGTCGGGCTCAGCGCAGCAGCCGGCGCAGCCCGTCCAGCGCGCCGTCGAGCAGCCGGATGGCCGTACGCAGCTGCGAGTCGCTGAGCCGGCGGGCCCGGACCAGGGCGCCCACCTCGACGGCGAAGGTCGCCAGCCGCTGGTCGAACTCGGCCAGCGTGGCGGTGGACGCGGACGCCGGCCCG
>NZ_WAAS01000443.1:0-2866 GCF_008806585.1 Micromonospora sp. AMSO12t | reverse complement strand
CCCCACCCCGGTTGATCATGAAGTTATCGCCACGACACGCCGCAGCCGAGGGCAACAACTTCATGATCAACGGGGCGGGGGACCCGGGCGGACCCAGGGGGTCAGCGCATTCGGGTGACGATGGCCGTGTCGTAGTCGCCGGAGAGGAATTCCTCGTTCTCCAGGAGTTCGGCGAAGAAGGGGAGGTTGTTCTTCGGGCCGGCCAGCTCGAAGGCGGCCACCGCCGCCTTCGCGCGCTCGATCGCCTCGGCGCGGGTGGCGCCGTTGACGATGAGCTTGGCCATCAGGCTGTCGTAGAACGGGGTGACCGTGTTGCCCTCGACGTAGCCCGAGTCCACCCGGACGCCCTCGCCGGTCGGCTCCACCCAGGTCTTGATCACGCCGGGGCCGGGCAGGAAGCGCTTCGGGTCCTCGGCGTTGATCCGCAGCTCGATGGCGTGCCCGCGCGGGGCGAGCGCGTCCGGGTCGAAGGTGGGCGCCAGGCCGGCGGCCACCCGCAGCTGCTCCTCGACCAGGTCGACGCCGTAGACCAGCTCGGTGACCGGGTGCTCCACCTGAAGCCGCGTGTTCATCTCCAGGAAGTAGAACTCTTCGGAAGCCGGGCCGTCACCGCTGGCGTCCCGCTGGCGCGGGACCAGCAGGCACTCGACCGTGCCCGCGTTGCGGTAGCCCACCGCCTCGCCGGCGCGCACGGCGGCGGCCAGGATGCGCTCGCGCAGCTCCGGGGAGACCGCCGGCGACGGCGACTCCTCGACCAGCTTCTGGTTGCGCCGCTGCACCGAGCACTCCCGCTCGCCGAGGGCCACCACCCGGCCGTCGGCCAGGCCGAGGATCTGCACCTCGACGTGGCGCACCCGGGGGAAGTACCGCTCGATCAGCACCGAGCCGTCGCCGAACATCCGCTCGGCGAAGGAGCGCACCTTGTCGTACTCGGTGCGCAGCGCGGCCTCGTCGGTCGCCACGCCCATGCCCATGCCGCCGCCACCGGCCGCGGCCTTGACCATCACCGGGTAGCCGATCTCCGCCGCCGCGACGACCGCCGCGTCGAGGTCGGCCGCCGGGTCGGTGGTGCCGGGCGCGACCGGCACCCCGGCCGCCGCCATCAGGTTCCGGGCGTTGATCTTGTCGCCCATCGCGGTGATCGCGTCCGCGCCGGGCCCGACCCAGATCAGCCCGCTCGCCTCGACGGTACGGGCGAAGTCGGCGTTCTCCGACAGGAAGCCGTAGCCGGGGTGGATCGCCTGCGCGCCGGTCGACTTGGCGGCGGCGAGGATGGCCTCGACGTTGCGGTAGCTCTGGGCCGGGTTGGCCGGGCCCACGCACACCGCCTCGTCGGCCTCCGTCACGAACGGCAGGCCGGCGTCGGCCTCCGAGTGCACCGCGATCGCGCGGATGCCGAGCCGCCTGGCGGTCCGGATGATCCGGCGGGCGATCTCGCCCCGGTTGGCGACCAGCAGCGACTCGATCATGTTTCCCTCCAGCGTCCGGGGGTGGGGACGGGTGCTAGGGAACCACGGCCGGAAGGTTACTGACGAGTTGCCCCCGATTCAGGAACCGGGGTGGGCCAGGAGGGCGGCCAGGGTGGCGGCGCGGAGCAGCTCGGCCCGGCGGCGCCGGTCCACCTCGCCACCCAGGAACGGCGTCGAGTTCATCAGGCCGAACGCGGCGTGGGCCAGCACCCGCGCCTCGCCGTCGGGCATGCCCGGGTGCAGCGCGGTCAGCACTGTCACCCACTGTTCGACGTAGAGCCGCTGGAGCCGGCGGATCCGGCGGCGCGGCTCGTCGGGGAGACGGTCCAGCTCGTGCAGGTGCAGGGCGATCACCGCCGGGTTGGCCAGCGCGAAGTCGACGTGGAAGTCGATCAGCGACTCCAGCGCGCCGCGCGGGTCGTCGGGGTGGCCGGTGGACCGCTGCTGGCCGCCGGCCAGCAGTTCCTCGCTGACCGGGATCAGCGCGGCGACCAGCATGGCCTCCTTGCCCGCGAAGTGGTGGTAGAGCGCCGGGCCGGTGACCCCGGCGGCCGCGCCGATGTCGTCCATCGAGACGCCGTGGTAGCCCCGGGACGCGAAGAGGCCGACCGCGATCTCCAGGATCTCGTCCTTGCGGGACCGGCGCCGGGCCGACCCCGCGGCACCGTTCGCCCTGCCCCGTGCCTGCTGCTCGACCGTCACCGGGCAAGCGTAGACCTCGACCGGCCCGGCGTGGAGCCTCCGCTACCCGTCGGTTGGCTCACGTCCGCGCCGGTGACCGGCGCGTCAAGGTCCCCTTGACCCTCGACCCGGTCGAGCCCGGAGGGTCGCCGGCATGACAGCACCCCCGCTCGGCCGCGACTACCGACTGCTCTGGTCCGCCGCCGTGTCCTCGCGTCTCGGGGACGCCCTGCGTACGCCGGCACTGGCGCTGCTGGCCGCGACGCTGACCCGCGATCCCCGGGTGATCGCGGCGGTGACCGTGGCCGGGCAGCTCCCGCCGCTGCTGTTCGGCCTGCTCGGCGGCGTGTACGCGGACCGCTGGGACCGCCGCCGGACGATGGCGGTGGTGGACGGCCTGCGCGCCGCCGTGATCGGCGCACTCGCCCTCGCGATCGCCCTCGACCGGGCCGGCGTCGCCGCGCTGGTGACCGTGGCCTTCCTGCTCGCCGCGCTCGGCACCCTCTTCGACGCCGCCTCGTTCGCGATGCTCCCGTCCGTGGTGCCGCCGGCCGCGCTGCCCCGGGCCAACGGCCGCCTCCAGGCCGGCTCGGCGGTGGCGGGCGGCTTCCTCGGCGCCCCGGCCGCCGGCGTGCTCTTCGCCCTGGCCGCCCCGCTGCCGTTCGCCGTGGACGCCCTCACCTTCCTCTGCGCCGCCCTGCTGACCCTCGCCCTCC
>NZ_WAAS01000442.1:0-2889 GCF_008806585.1 Micromonospora sp. AMSO12t | reverse complement strand
AGGGCGACCAGATCGTCGGTGGTGGGCGGCGGGGGTTCGAACTCGCCCTCGTGCCGGACCACGTCCCAGCCGCGCGGCGCCGTCAGGCTCCGGGCGTGCGGTTCACATAGGTCGTACGTGTGCGGCTCGGCGAACGCCGCCAGGGGGCCGACCACCGCTGTCGACTCGTTGTAGACATAGGTCAGCGTGGCGACCGCTTGCCGGGGGCAGCCGTTACGGGAGCAGCGCCGTGGTGACCTCACGGCGGCAGGGTATCTCCATTACCGGGTCCGGCGCACTGCTTCGCGTTGCGACACGCCCGTCACGGTGATCACAATTCGGCCGGTTGCGCACCGGCCGGCCCCCGGGCGGGCGAGCGCCACCCCGCGGATGCCGACCGCGCCGCGCCGCGCCAGCGGCGCTGCCGCAGGCCAGGTCGGTGCGGGCGCTAACCTTTCCTCATGACGAGCCCGGAACACCGCCGCCCCGGCCCCGGCCGGCGCGCCCACCGCGACCGGCACGGGCGCGGCCTGCGCGGGCGGCTGGTGCCGGCGACGGTGCCGTTGGCGCGTACGAAGGCGGAGATCTTCGACGATCTGGTGCTGGACACGGTCGAGACCCTCGAACGGCGGTTCGCCAAGGAACTGGCCGGGGTCGAGTTCGCTGTGGAGGACGTTCCGCCGGACCTCAACGTCTACGACTCCGATGTGCTGGAGGACGGCGAGGTACCGCTCGCCCGGCTGCTGCCGGGTCGCCCCGGCCGGCAGGAGGTGCCCCCGCGGATCGTGCTCTACCGCCGGCCGTTGGAGTTCCGGGCGATGGACCGCGAGGACCTCGCGGATCTCGTGCACGACGTGATCATCGAACAGGTGGCCAATCTGCTCGGGGTGGACCCCGACGAGTTGGCCTGAGCCGGGCGGCCCCCACCGCCCCGGCCCGGCAAAGCTCAGGCGACCCGCCGCTTGAGCTTGCGCCGCTCCCGCTCGGAGAGCCCGCCCCAGATCCCGAACCGCTCGTCGTGGCCGAGAGCGTATTCGAGGCATTCCGTCTTCACCTCGCAGCGCGAGCAGATCCGCTTCGCCTCGCGGGTCGAGCCGCCCTTCTCGGGAAAGAACGCCTCCGGATCGGTCTGGGAGCAAAGCGCCCGCTCCTGCCACTCCGGCGCGTTTCCGAGCAGGTCGGCCACCTCAAGCTGGCCGTCCATCAGATGCCTCCTTGTCGCGCACCGGCGTCATCGCCGCTGCAACCCCCCACGCGGAAGGCGTGCTTGTCCGTACGGTCCCGATTTGTTGCGTTCCGTGCGAACAACCCCATTCAAATTACACGCGTGTAATGCGTGCGCCGTCAAGCTGAACTTGATAATGGAGTCGTCCTCCCGACAACACTCCGGACGGCCACCCGGCCACCCGGCCTCGCAACCTGCCCTATCGATTCAGACCCCGGCCGAGTAACGCCCTCTCCGGCGAGTTGCCCGAGTTTTCTCCCGTGGCGCTCCCCCGCCGACCGCACAGGGAAGGCCGATGAGGACGCTCGGAAGTCACCCACCGCGATTCGTTGATCTTGGTGGGGCACAGGTTAACCCGAGTTGCCGCCGACCGCCCGCCGAGCCGGCAACGCCGACGGCGCTGCGCCCACGATGTGGACGCGGCGCGGCGGTGCGCCCGCGTACCCCGAATCGCGGCGGGCCACCAACACGCTGCTGCGCCGGACGGATCCGGCTGTCCCTCCACTTGCGACAGAAATCCCGCCCACCGATGGCCGCTCGTCCCACCAGGCGGTACGGGTGAGGCGGACGAGTCAGGCCGGCGGCGTGCCGCGCGACGTCCGCTATGGACGAGGGCTGCCGTACGCCGTCGTGCGCCTGCGGGCCGGTCGTCCGGCGGCCGTCGCGATGGCGATCAACTGCTCCTCGGTACGGGCCGAGCCGTTGCCGGAGCCGGCCATCCGGGAGATCGTCTCCTCCATCAGCGTGCCGCCCAGGTCGTTGCAGCCGCCCCGCAGCATCGCCGCCGTACCCTCGTCGCCGAGCTTCACCCAGGAGCACTGGATGTTGTCGATCCGGCCGTGCAGCAGCAGCCGGGCCATCGCGTGCACGACCCGGTTCTCCCGCCACGTCGGCCCCGGGCGGGCGATGCCGGCCAGGTAGATCGGCGCGTTCGTGTGCACGAACGGCAGCGCCACGAACTCGGTGAAGCCGCCCGTACGGTCCTGCAACCCGGCCAGCACCCGGAAGTGCGCGAGCCACTGCCCGGGGTGGTCCACGTGGCCGTACATCATGGTGGAGCTGGACCGGATGCCCAGCTCGTGGGCCGTGCCGACCACGTCGACCCAGGCGGCGGCCGGCAGTTTGCCCTTGGTGAGCACCCAGCGCACGTCGTCGTCGAGAATCTCGGCGGCGGTGCCCGGGATGGTGTCCAGGCCGGCCTCGCGCAGCCCGGTCAGCCACTCCCGCACCGGCACGCCGGCCTTGGCGGCGGCGGTGACGATCTCCATCGGCGAGAACGCGTGCACGTGCATCCCCGGCACCCGCGCCTTGATCGCCCGGACCAGGTCGGCGTAGACGGTCACCGGCAGCTTCGGGTCGATCCCGCCCTGGAGGCATACCTCGCTGGCACCGGCCGCCCACGCCTCCTCGGCCCGGTCGGCGACCTGGTCCACCGACAGCCGGTACGCGTCGGCGTCCCGCTCCCGCTGGGCGAAGGCGCAGAACCGGCACCCGACATAGCAGACGTTGCTGAAGTTGATGTTGCGGTTGACCACGTACGTCACGTCGTCGCCGACCGCCGCCCGGCGGACGTCGTCGGCGAGCCGGCACAGCTCGTCGAGCGCCGGCCCGTCGGCGGCGAACAGCGCCAGCGCGGCGTCGGCGTGCCTGGGCTCCAGCAGCGCCGCCGGGTCGTCGGCCGCCAG
>NZ_WAAS01000441.1:0-2892 GCF_008806585.1 Micromonospora sp. AMSO12t | reverse complement strand
ACCTCGGGGGTGGGTGCGCCGGCGTAGTAGGGCTCGGGGGCGCCGAAGAGGCCGAGCAGGCCGGTCACCCAGAGCTGCCGGTGCACGAAGCGGCTCGGCTCGGTGACGACGAGCTTGACGCCGCTCACCTCGGCGGTCTGGAAGCCGGCGACCATCGCGCTGATGCCGACCGAGTCGATGAAGGTGACGAGCCGCATGTTCAGCTCGATCCGACCGGGGCGCCCCTTGGTCAGGACCTCGGCGATCGCCTCGCGCACCTCGTACGCGGTGTCGACGTCGATCTCACCCCGTGGGGCGATCTCGATGACACCACCGGGCAGGACCGACTTCACGATCGACAGGCTCACGCGAGCACCTCCACTCGCCCGTCCGACGGGCGCCTCATCAGTACGCGGGCCGCGACCGAGAGTATTCCTCTGACGGCCTCGGTCGCCACCCCTCGGGATGAGCAATTCGCGGATCAGGGCACAGCAAGTCGCCCTTATCCGAACTATTGACGTTTTGTCCGACCGACGATCAGCTGCCGCTGACACGTCGCGCCCCAGGGTAGCCGGCTCCCGCCGGCACCGCCCAACAGCCGGTCCCCCGGCGTGGCCCGTACCGCTTCGGCCCCGGGCCTTGCCCGTTCTGCCTAGCATCGGCTCGGAGACACGACTGCGACCGGGAGGACGATCGATGCTCAGGAGACTTGCCGCACTGGCCGGCGTCAGCGCGCTGTTGGCCCTCGTACTGGCCTGCGGGTTCGGCGGTGGCGGGGGCGACGATGACGACGACGACGGCGACGACGACTTCGCGCGGGGCGTGACCGTGGCGGTCGCCGTCCGCTGACACCGAGCCCGCGCGCCGCCCGCCGGCGTCACCCGGGCCGCCGCACCCGCAGCACGGGGGTTTGCGGAGCAGCCCCACGGGGCACAGGCGGAAACGAGCGAACCGTCACACGCCGGTGCGACGCCGAAGTCGAAATGGCCGCCGGCTTCGGCCCCGAGGAGGTAACCACCATGTTCGGAAGCAACCTGCTGGACCGCCGCAGCAAGCCCGAGCGGATCACGGACCAGGCGTGGCAGCACCTGGTCTCGGCGGTCAGCTCCGCCAGCGACAGCGTCCGGGACACCGCCCGTTCGGCCCGCCGAGGCGGCTCCGGTCTCGCCGACGAGGCCGGCGACCTGGTGGGCTCGGCGGCGGACGAGGCCCGGCGCCGGGCCACCCAGGCCTTCGACGCGCTGGCCGGCCGCCGGCCGGCGCTGCCCTGGACGCTGCTGATCGGCGCCACGCTGGTCGGCGCGGCGATCGGCTGGGCCGCCGGCACCGCCGCGCGGGCCGCCGGCAGCCGGGGCGACCGGGCGATGGACGACATCGAGTTCGTCGACGTCGACCGACCCAACTCCCCCGTCGGCCTCGACGGCTGACCGGTCCGGCACACGCTCGCGACGAACGGGCCCCGGTCGACCATCGAGGTCGGCCGGGGCCCGCGCCTGTCTCAGGTGACGTGCCGCGACAGGCGGCCCGCCGTCGAGCGGCCCACCGTCCCGCGGCCAGTCGTCGAGCGGCCCACCGACCCGCGGCTCACAGCCCTGATCAGAGGCTCGCGGCTCAACGGCCCGCGGCCCCTGGCCGGCGGCTCACGGCCCGCGGCGAGCGGCCCTGTTTTGAAGGCTCGCGGCCCTTCGAAGAGCGGCTTCAGAGGGCGGCGACGCTCGCCGGGGCCCGCTCCGCCCGGCTCAGGGCGCGCAGCACCGCCGGTTGCCCGTGCCGGCGTACGGCGAGACGGGCCAGCAGCGTCAGCACCGGGTCGACCGTCTCGGCCGGCAGTTCCGGGGTGGGCACGCCGACGCTGACCGCGAGGTCGTCCGCGTGCACGACGAGTTCCATCAGCCGGGTGGCCAGGTAGTCGTCCAGGGTGAGCGACCACGGGCCACGGGCGACGTGCACCACCCGATCGGACGGCTCCGCCGCCAGCACGTCCGTCAACTCGTGCAGCGTGGCGGCGCACCGGTCGACCAGAGCGGCCGGGCCGTCGGCGGCGAGGCCGTCACCGGCGCGGCGGATGGCGACGTTCACCGTGGCGTCGACCGGGGCGCCGAGCCAGGTGCCGCGCGCGTAGTGGTCGAGCAGCCCCACGGGGTCGCCGGCGGGGACGGTTGCGGCCAGCACGGCGGGGACGCCGAGCACCTGGCTGGCGAGGTGGCCGGCCAGGCCCCCCACGCCGAACGCGGGCAGGGCGCTCGGTTCGTTCCAGCGGGTTGCTACGGCGAGGTCGGCGAGCAGGTCCACCGCCGAACGCGCGGCGGTGAGGTAGGCCGTCCTGATCGGACTCACGGAGGATCCCTCCTTCGACGGGCGAAGCTCCGAGCCTATGGCTTGCGGGGACACCGGCCCTCTCGGTGCGTGCCGGGTAGCCCGCCTCCCCTCCCGGCCACGAACCGGAGGCGGTGCCGACCGGACCCGGGCAGCCGGAGCCCGTCCGCGCCGGTAGGAGACCCGGGCCGCCGGCCGCTCCGCACGGACCGCGCACGTCCCGCCCCTGGTGGGGACGGGGGTGCGCGGTCGGCGGAGCGCGGCGGTCAGCGGGCGGTGCAGGTGACGGTGGCCGGGGCGGTGTTCGCGCCGGTCGTACTGCCCAGGAAGCCGGCGGTGGCGGTGGCGCCCGCACCGAGGGCGCCGTTCCAGCCGGCGTCCCGGACGGAGACGGTCGCCCCGGTCTGGGTGGCGGTGCCGCCCCAGAGCTGGGTGATCTGCTGACCGTCGGGGAAGGTCCAGCCCACCGTCCAGCCGGTGATCGCCGCGCTGCCGGCGTTGCGGACCACCAGTTCGCCCTGGAAGCCGCCCTGCCAGGAGCCGGTGACCCGGTACGTCGCCGTGCAACCGCTGGTCGGCGGCGGCGTCGTGGGAGGC
>NZ_WAAS01000440.1:0-3065 GCF_008806585.1 Micromonospora sp. AMSO12t | reverse complement strand
GTCGGGGTGGTCCAGCCGCGTCCACGGGTACTTCAGCAGCGCCGCCCGCACCGCCGCCGTGAGGTCCAGGCCGGTGGTCGCCGCGCCGCGGATCTCGGTGCTGGTGACGATCCGGTACGACTGGGCGTTGCCCTCGAACCCGTCGGTCAGCCCGAGCCGCTGGCGGGCCAGCCGGTCCAGCACCCGCTCCCCCAGGTGCCCGAACGGCGGGTGGCCGAGGTCGTGCGCGAGCGCGGCGGCCTCCACCACGTCCGGGTCGCAGCCGCCCAGCTTCTCCAGCAGGTCGCGGTGCGCCTCGTCGGCGGTGAGCCGCTCGGCGATGGCGCGCGCCACCTGCGCCACCTTGAGGCTGTGGGTCAGCCGGTTGTGCACGAGCAGGCCGGAGCCGCCGGGGCTGACCACCTGGGTCACGCCGTTGAGCCGGGCGAAGAACGGCGAGGCGACGATGCGGTCGCGGTCGGCCCGGAACGGGCTGGCGGCGAGGTCGCCGAGCGCCCGGGCGCTGCCGCCGAAGAGCCGCCGGGCGCGCGGGTCCACGGGCTGTTCCATGATCGCCACGCTAGCGCAGCGGGCGGCGACGGCCGTCGGTGCGGGCCGGCACAATGCAGGGCGGAACCCACACCGAAGGCGGATCGAGATCGTGACCCTCTCTGTTCATCAGCGGATCGCCGAGGAAATCGGCGTCGCCGAGCGTCAGGTACGGGCGGCCGTGGAGCTGCTCGACGGCGGTGCGACCGTGCCGTTCATCGCCCGCTACCGCAAGGAGGCCACCGGCCTGCTCGACGACACCCAGCTGCGCACCCTGGAGGAGCGGCTGCGCTACCTGCGCGAGCTGGACGAGCGGCGCGCGGCGGTGCTGGAGTCGATCCGTGGTCAGGGCAAGCTCGACGAGGCCCTGGAAGCGCAGATCATGGCGGCCGACTCGAAGTCCCGCCTGGAGGACATCTACCTGCCGTACAAGCCCAAGCGCCGCACGCGGGCGCAGATCGCCCGCGAGGCCGGGCTGGAGCCGCTCGCCGAGTCGCTGCTGGCCGACCCGGGCCAGGACCCACGCCAGACCGCCGCCGGCTTCGTGGACGCGGAGAAGGGCGTGGCCGATGCCGCCGCCGCCCTGGAGGGCGCCCGCGCGATCCTCATCGAGCGTTTCGCCGAGGACGCCGACCTGATCGGCACGCTGCGCGAGCAGATGTGGTCGCGGGGCCGGCTGGCCTCCCGGGTACGCGACGGGCAGGAGTCGGCCGGCGCGAAGTTCGCCGACTACTTCGACTTCGCCGAGCCGTACCCGAAGCTGCCCTCGCACCGGATCCTGGCCATGTTCCGGGGCGAGAAGGAGGGCGTGCTCGACCTGACCATGGAGTCCGAGGAGGCCGGCGAGGCCGACGCGGTGGTCACCGGGCCGAGCCGCTACGAGGCGGCGATCGCCGGGCGGTTCGGCATCACCGACAAGGGCCGGCCGGCGGACCGGTGGCTGGCCGACACGGTGCGCTGGGCCTGGCGTACGCGGATCCTCATCCACCTCGGGGCGGACCTGCGGATGCGCCTGTGGCAGGCGGCCGAGGAGGAGGCGGTGCGGGTCTTCGCGACCAACCTGCGGGACCTGCTGCTCGCCGCGCCGGCCGGCACCCGGCCCACGATGGGGCTGGACCCGGGCCTGCGCACCGGCGTGAAGGTCGCCGTCGTGGACGCGACCGGCAAGGTGGTGGCCACCGACACGATCTACCCGCACGAGCCGCGCCGGCAGTGGGACGCCTCGATCGAGACCCTCGCCCGGCTGGCCGGGGCGCACGGCGTCGAGCTGGTCGCCATCGGCAACGGCACCGCCAGCCGGGAGACCGACAAGCTCGCCGGCGAGCTGATCAAGCGGTACCCGCAGCTCAACCTCACCAAGGTGGTGGTCTCCGAGGCCGGCGCGTCGGTCTACTCCGCCTCCGCGTACGCCTCGCAGGAGCTGCCCGGGCTGGACGTCTCGCTGCGCGGCGCGGTCTCCATCGCCCGCCGCCTGCAGGATCCGCTCGCCGAGCTGGTCAAGATCGACCCGCGCTCGATCGGGGTCGGCCAGTACCAGCACGACCTGTCGGAGGTGAAGCTCTCCCGGTCGCTGGACGCGGTGGTCGAGGACTGCGTCAACGCGGTCGGCGTCGACGTCAACACCGCCTCCGCGCCGCTGCTGACCCGGGTCTCGGGCATCGGCGCCGGGCTGGCGGAGAACATCGTGCTGCACCGCGACGCGAACGGTCCGTTCCGCACCCGGTCGGAGCTGAAGAAGGTCGCCCGGCTCGGCCCGAAGGCCTTCGAGCAGTGTGCCGGCTTCCTGCGCATCCCCGGCGGCGACGACCCGCTGGACTCCTCCAGCGTGCACCCCGAGGCGTACCCGGTGGTCCGCCGGATCCTGTCCACCACGGGCCAGGACCTGCGGTCGCTGATCGGCCGGAGCGCCATCCTGCGGGGGCTGCGGGCCACCGACTTCGTCGACGACACCTTCGGCCTGCCCACCGTCACCGACATCCTCGCCGAGTTGGAGAAGCCGGGCCGCGACCCGCGGCCGGAGTTCCGCACCGCCACCTTCGTCGAGGGGGTGGAGAAGATCAGCGACCTGGTGCCCGGCATGGTGCTGGAGGGCGTGGTGACCAACGTGGCCGCGTTCGGCGCGTTCGTGGACGTCGGCGTGCACCAGGACGGGCTGGTGCACGTCTCGGCCATGTCCCGGACGTTCGTGAAGGACCCGCGCGAGGTGGTCAAGTCGGGCGACGTCGTACGGGTCAAGGTGCTCGACGTCGACGTGCCCCGCAAGCGGATCTCGCTCACCCTCCGGTTGGAGGACGACGCGGAGGCGGGCGCCGGGCGCGGCGGCCCGGACGGCGGGCGCCGCGAACGTGGCGGGCAGGGCGGACCGCGCGGCGACCGGGGCGCCTCGCGGGGCGGCCAGGTCGCCCAGGCGGGTCAGGGCGGCCAGCCCGGCCAGGGCGGTGGACGCGGTGACCGGGGTGCCCAAGGCGCCCAGGGCGGCGGACGCGGCGGCCAGTCCGGTGGTGGTCAGGGCGGCGGCGGGCGCGGCGGTCAGGGCG
>NZ_WAAS01000439.1:0-3069 GCF_008806585.1 Micromonospora sp. AMSO12t | reverse complement strand
GGCGCGGGGGTGCGCTCATGGGCGACGATCCAGTCCTCGAGAAGGGGTACCGGTCGATGGCAAGTATGCGCCGGGGTTACGGAAGCGGGACAAGGATGTGTGAAAACGTTCACCGGCGGCACCGGCGGCACACCCGGGGATGGAACGTCCGCTCCGACCGGCTGACCGTAGGGTCGGGCCGGTGACGCACGCCGTACGGCCGGCCGGTGGCGGGCAGGACAGGCAGCTCGGGAGGAACGAACTGATGCCGGAGCGCTGGCGGGACGCGATGGAACGGTCCCTCTACGGGCCGGGCGGCTTCTTCGTCTCCGGGTCGGGCCCCGCCGGCCACTTCCGCACCAGCGTGCACGCGTCTCCGGCCTTCGCCGATGCGCTGCTGCGGCTCGTCGAGCAGGTCGACGCCGCACTCGGCCACCCCGCCGACCTCCGCGTCGTGGACGTAGGGGCGGGCCGGGCCGAGTTGCTGCGTGCGCTCTCCGCCGCGCTGGGGGTTGCCGGGGAGCCCGCCCGCTCCGGGCGGTCAGGCTTGATCCCTCCGCGGACGGGCTCCCCGGCAACCTCGACTCCCCCGGCCGCCGCCCGGCCCTCGGCCTCTTCCGGCCCGCCGGCCGCCGGTCCCGCGCCCTCCGCGTCGGTTCCGCTCGCCTCCCGGGTACGCCTCACCGCGGTCGAGAAGGCTCCCCGACCGGCCGACCTGCCCGACGGGATCGACTGGCTCGACGAGATCCCCGACGGGATCACCGGGCTGCTGGTGGCCACCGAGTGGCTGGACAACGTGCCGCTCGACGTGGCGGTGCACACCGCCGAAGGGTGGCGCTACCTGCTGGTCGACCCGGCCACCGGCGAGGAGACCGTGGACGACCCGGTCGACCCCGCCGACGCGGACTGGCTCACCCGGTGGTGGCCGGTGCCGGCGGCCGACATCGACGGGACCGGCCCGGCCGGGTCGGGGCTCCGGACGGCCCGATCGGCGGAGGGATCAAACCTGACCGCCCGGAGCGACCGCCTGGAACCCCTGACAGCAGTCAGAGCCGAGATCGGCCGGACGCGCGACGAGGCCTGGGCCGAGGCGGTGGGAAAGCTCGACCGGGGGCTGGCGCTGGCGGTGGACTACGGGCACCTGCGGGACGGCCGGCCCGTGGACGGGACGTTGACCGGGTACCGGGGCGGGCGGCAGGTGCCCCCGGTGCCGGACGGGAGCCGCGACGTCACCGCGCACGTCGCCGTCGACTCGGTCGCCTCCGCCGGCGCCCGGGTCGCGCGGTGCGCGTACGACCTGGTGTCGCAGCGGGAGGCGCTGCGGGCGCTCGGGGCCGACGGCGGCCGACCCCCGCTCAGCCTGGCCGCCAGCGACCCGGCCGGGTACGTGCGGGCGCTCGCCGCCGCGTCGGCGGTGGCCGAGCTGACCGACCCGGCCGGGTTGGGCGGGCACTGGTGGCTGCGGCAACCGGTCGGCGTCGACCCCGCGCGGTTCATGGCACGATGACGTCCATGACCACGGACGCTGGCGACCTCCGCGAGCTGACCGTCGGCACCGGGGCCGGCGGCGATCAGCTCGGCACCGACATGGTGCTCAACATCGGGCCGCAGCACCCCTCCACGCACGGCGTGCTCCGGCTCAGGCTGGTGCTCGACGGCGAGCGGGTGGTGGCCTGCGAGCCGATCGTCGGCTACATGCACCGGGGCGCCGAGAAGCTCTTCGAGGTCCGCGACTACCGACAGATCATCGTGCTGGCCAACCGGCACGACTGGCTCTCGGCCTTCTCCAACGAGCTGGGCGTGGTGCTCGCCGTCGAACGGCTGATGGGCATGGAGGTGCCGGAGCGGGCCACCTGGCTGCGGATGGCCCTCGCGGAGCTGAACCGGGTGCTCAACCACCTGATGTTCCTCGGCTCCTACCCGCTGGAGATCGGCGCGATCACGCCGATGTTCTACGCGTTCCGCGAACGGGAGACCATCCAGGCGGTCATGGAGGAGGTCTCCGGCGGCCGGATCCACTACATGTTCAACCGGGTCGGTGGGCTCAAGGAGGAGATCCCCGCCGGCTGGACCGGCCGGGCGCGGGCCGCCATCGCCGAGGTCCGCCGGCGGATGCCGGACCTGGACAACCTCATCCGGCGCAACGACATCTTCCTGGCCCGTACGGTCGGCGTCGGGGTGCTCTCCGCGGCGGACGCCGCCGCGTTCGGCGCGTCCGGGCCCGTCGCCCGGGCCTCCGGCCTCGACCTGGACCTGCGCCGCGACGAGCCCTACCTGGCCTACGACCAGCTGGACGTGCCGGTGGTGACGAAGACCGCCGGGGACTGCCACGCCCGCTTCGAGGTGCTGCTCGACCAGGTGTACGCCTCGCTCGACCTCGCCGAGCAGTGCCTGGACCGGGTGGACCGGCTCACCGGGCCGGTCAACACCCGACTGCCGAAGGTGCTCAAGGCCCCCGAGGGGCACACCTACGCCTGGACCGAGAACCCGCTCGGCATCAACGGCTACTACCTGGTCTCCCGGGGCGAGAAGACGCCGTGGCGACTGAAGCTGCGCACCGCGTCGTACGCGAACGTGCAGGCGCTGGCCACCCTGCTCCCCGGCTGCCTGGTACCGGACCTGATCGCCATCCTCGGCTCGATGTTCTTCGTGGTCGGCGACATCGACAAGTGACCCGGCCGCGTACGCCCGTCCGGTCGCGGCGGGCGGCGCGGCGGCTGCCCGGTCGGAACCGCCGTCCGGGGTCAGCGCCAGCGGTCGGCGTTGCGGGCTCCGCCCGCGCGGGGCTCGTCGTCCTGCGGCGGGTAGCCGTAGGGCTCCTCCTGCCGCCGGCCGTACCGCTGCGGCTCGGGCTCCGCCCGACGGGTGCGGTGCGCCTCGGGCTGACCGGCGTCGTGCCGCGCCTCGGGCTGCTGTCCCCGCTGACGGGGCGC
Organism: Micromonospora sp. AMSO12t; assembly: GCF_008806585.1. Lineage (NCBI taxonomy): Bacteria > Bacillati > Actinomycetota > Actinomycetes > Micromonosporales > Micromonosporaceae > Micromonospora > Micromonospora sp. AMSO12t. The sequence goes on along the minus strand of NZ_WAAS01000439.1, from coordinate 157 downwards.
ACGCCACTCGTCGGGCACCGGCACCCCGCCGGCCGGCAGGGCCGGGGCGCCGTCCGGCTCCGACCAGCCGCCGCGCCACCCGTCGTCCGCCCGGTCCGGACCCCGGCGCGGCTCGTCCCGCCGGACCGACGCCCAGCGGTCCGCGACCCGGTACTCG
>NZ_WAAS01000438.1:0-3086 GCF_008806585.1 Micromonospora sp. AMSO12t | reverse complement strand
CGCCTGGGCCTTGGCCGCCTTCGGCTCGGTGTAGACGAGGACGAACTGGAACCGCGCGTTCGGCGCCATCAACGGCCGGATCGGCAGGGTCACCTCGTCTCCGCCGTCGTCGGCGTAGACGCAGACCGCCCCGCCGCGCCGGAGCAGTTGGACGTCGGCGGCGGCGTTGCGCGCCGCGGAGACCTCGACGATCGTGTGCACCCCGTCGGGCGCGATCTTGCGGACCTCCTCGACCACGTCCTGCTCCCGGTAGTCGACCACGAAGGACGCGCCGGCCGCCGCCGCCAACTGCGCCTTCTCCGGGCTGCTGACGGTGGCGACCACGCAGGCGTCCGCCCAGCGGGCGAGCTGGATGGCCGCGTTGCCCACCGCGCCCGCCCCGCCCTGCACGAGCACCGTGTGGTCGCTGAGCGCGCCCGCGCGCAGCCGGTCCGGCGTGTACTCGCCGGCGGTAAGGCAGCGGTGCGCGGTGAGGAAGGGGATGCCCAGGCTGGCCCCCAGTTCGAAGGAGGCGTCGCCGAGGGGCACCGCCTGCCGTACCGGCACCACCGTGTACTCGGCGGCGGTGCCCCAGGGCCGCTGCCACGCGGCCTCCCACAGCCAGACCCGCTCGCCGATCAGGTCCCGGTCGACGCCCTCGCCCACCGCCTCGATCACCCCCGCGCCGTCCTGCCCGGGCGTCTGCCAGTCGCCCGGCATCGGCCCCTGCGAGCGGGCCTTCCAGTCCGTCGGGTTCACCCCGGAGAACGCCACCCGCACCAGGACCTCGCCGGGGCCGGGCTCCGGTACCGGCCGGTCGACCAGTTGCAGCACCGAGGCGTCGCCGGTGCGCTCGTACACGATCGCCTTCATCCCCGTCTCCTCACCCGGCGGCCCCGGCCGGGGCGCCGTGGCTGCGGTACCCGGCGGATCCGCGCTCATGCCCGCGCCGGGCACGCTGCCTACCCGAGGCGGTCCACGGCCTGCGGGGTCAGCTCCCCGACCGTGCCCAGGACCAGCGTCGCGAGGCGCTCGGCGTCCGGGTCCAGCGGGTACGCCCCGTGCGGCACCGCCACCACAGTCATCCGGGCGGCGGCGGCCGAGCGGACGCCGTTGGACGAGTCCTCCACGGCCACGCAGCGGGCCGGGTCGACGCCCAGCCGCTCGGCGACCGCCAGGTAGACGTCGGGCGCCGGCTTGCCCCGCTCGGTCTCCTCGGTCGACAGCGTGGCGCCGAACGCCCCGGTCAGGTCCGTCGCGGCCAGCGCCGCCGCGATCAGCCGGGTAGGCGACGAGCTGGCCAGCCCCAGCGGCCACCGTTCGGCCAGCCGGCGCACGACCTGGTCGGCCCCGTCGATCAGCGGTACGCGCTCCGCGTACCGCCGGGTCATCTCCTCGATCACCTCGGCGGCGACCTGCTCGGGGCTGCGGTCGACGCCCAGCTCACCGCTCAGGTAGCGGGCCCACTCGCCGGTGCTCATGCCCATCAGCCGGCGCTGCGTGTCGGGCTGCCAGGTGCCGCCGTGCGCCGCGACGTACGCCCGCCGGACCTCCTCCCACACCGGCTCGGAGTCCACGATCACGCCGTCCAGGTCGAAGACCACCGCATCCGCCACGAACCCATCCTGCCCCATCGGCGGCGTCCGGGCCGGCGGGCGGGGGTCAGCTCCGCAGCGCGGGCAGGCCGATCGGGTTGCCCTCCGGGATGACGGTGTGGGCGGCGCGGGCGATCGGCTCGAGCAGCTCCCGCAGCCGCTCGGCGCGCTCCGGGCCCAGGGTCCGCCACGGGCGGGCGGCGGCGGCGTCGGTGGCGTCCTCGATCGCCTGGAACCGGGCGAGACCCTGCTCGGTCGGCTTCCCGTCCGGGGTGAGCCAGCCCCGCTCGGCCAGCCGGGCGCGGGCGGCGGCCCACTGCTCCTCGGACCAGCCGCGCCCGAGCAGGTTCAGCGGCGAGATGTCGACCGCGACCCGCCAGGCCAGCGTCTCCACCGGGTCGAGGTCGGCGGCGACCAGGGCGGCGATGTGCCCGTCGCCGCGCTGCTCGCGCAGGGTGGTGGCGGCCTGCCAGAGCCGGGCCAGCGGGTACTCGCCGCGCGGCAGGGCGGCGTTGGCGGCGCCCAGCACCCGGCCGGCGGGCTCCGCCTCGGCGGCGGCGGCCTCCAGCAGCTCGGCCGCCTCGACGAGGTGCGACTCCGGCAGCTCGTAGGTCAGCTCGGCCAGCGCCTGCACGGCGCCCGTGAGCCGCGCCCGCAGCGCCTCCTCCGGGGTGGCCAGCCGCCAGACGGCCGGCAGCGCCCGCGCCACCGTGTGCGGGGCGAAGTTGAAGAACGCCGCCGTCACCGGGGCGGGCTCGGCGGCCCCCAGCGGCGCGGCCCGGCCGGCGAAGTAGCCGCGCCAGAAGCCCCGCAGCCCGACCGCCTCGAAGGCGGCCCGGGCGCGGGGGTGGAAGTAGGTGATCGCGTGGACCGGCTCGTAGTGGGTCCACAACACCCGGGCGGTCCGCCCCGCGTCGTCCAGCGCCGTCACGTGCACCTCCGCGTCCGGTCCGGTCATCACCCCGGACGGTCGGACCGCCCGGGGTGACGCTGAACCTACTGCCGGTGGCTGAGGGGCCGGAAGCCCTCTGTGGGCTACTGCATCAACGACGGGCGACATCCCGGGCGAACCGGGCCGCTATCGCGGGGCAACGGCCCGGTCACGGGCCGACCGGCGGGTCACTGGGCCGCGAGCACGTCCACCACGAAGCGCAGCGGGCCGGCGGGACGGCCGCCGGGCGGGTTCGTGCCGTACGCCAGCTCGGCCGGGAGGTCGAGCTGCACGCGGCTGCCCACGGTCACCCCGACCAGGCCCTGGTCCCAGCCCGGGATGACCTGGCCGACGCCGATGGCGAAGGAGGCCGGCTGCCCGGCGTTCCACGAGGAGTCGAACTCCTTGCCGTCCTTGTAGAAGACGCCGACGTAGTTCGTGGTGATCATCTGACCCTTCTTCACCGCCGGGCCGGTGCCCTTGATCATCGGGGTCACGACGAGCTTCTTCAGCTCGCCCTCGCCGGCGGTGACCTTCGGCTTGGTGCCCAGGGCCGGGTCGGCCCCCTCCGGCAGCTGCGG
>NZ_WAAS01000437.1:0-3117 GCF_008806585.1 Micromonospora sp. AMSO12t | reverse complement strand
AACCCTCCACCCCACCCCACCCCGTCGATCATGCACTTGCGGTGGGCGGCTACTGCCGTTATGCACCTTTTGCGGGGCACCGCAACCGCATGATCGACGTCGCGAGGGGCGGGGCCCACGGTCAGTCAGAGGCTGAGTCAGACCGACCGGGTGACCCGCTCCCACATCATCACTGTCAGAGGCGGATGCCGAGGAGGGCGTCCAGAGTGGCGGCGAAGAGGGCGGGGGCGGCCGGGTCGTCGGCGGTGCCCGCGAGGGTCGCCTCGGCCCATCCGTCGGCCAGCGCCAGGGCGCCCGGCGAGTCCAGGTCGTCTGCGAGGCGGGCGCGTACGCCGGCCAGGAACTCCTCGCCCGACGGACCGGCTGGCGCGGCGGCGGCCCGCCGCCAGCGCGCCAGCCGCTCCAGCGACGTCGCGAGCAGCTCGTCGGTCCAGGCGCGGTCGGTGCGGTAGTGCCCGGAGAGCAGGGCCAGCCGGACCGCCATCGGGTCGACCTGGTCGGCGCGCAGCCGGGAGACGAAGACCAGGTTGCCCCGGGACTTCGACATCTTCTCGCCGTCGAGGCCGATCATGCCGGCGTGCACGTAGTGCTGCGCGAAGGGCGCGGCGCCCGTGAGCCGCTCGGCGTGCGCGGCGGAGCACTCGTGGTGGGGGAAGATCAGGTCGTTGCCGCCGCCCTGCACGTCGATCCGGTCGCCGAGCAGGTTGAGCGCGATGACCGTGCACTCGATGTGCCAGCCGGGGCGGCCGGCGCCCAGTTCGCCGCCCGGCCAGGACGGCTCACCCTCGCGGGCGCCCCGCCACAACAGCGGGTCGAGCGGGTCGCGCTTGCCGGCCCGGTCCGGGTCGCCCCCGCGCTCGGGGAAGATCTCCAGCATCTGCTCCCGGGTCAGGTTCGACTCGTAGCCGAAGCGGGGGGTGGCGGCGATGTCGAAGTAGACGTCGCCGGTGCCGTCCTCCAGGCGGTACGCGGCCCCGTCCTTGAGCAGCAGGAGGACCTTGTCGGCGATGTCGGGGATCGACTCCACCGCGCCGACGTAGTGCGCCGGCGGGATGATCCGCAGCGCCTCCATGTCCTCGCGGAACAGCGCGGTCTCCCGCATCGCCAGGACCTTCCAGTCCTCGCCGTCCCGCTCGGCCCGCTCCAGCAGCGGGTCGTCGATGTCGGTGACGTTCTGCACGTAGTGCACGTCCCGGCCGGCGTCCCGCCACACCCGCTGCACCAGGTCGAACGCGATCATGGTGGCGGCGTGGCCCAGGTGCGTGGCGTCGTACGGGGTGATGCCGCAGACGTACATGGTCGCGGTGCCGGCCGGGTCGCTCGGGTGGGCGCCCTGCCGCGCCGAGTCGAACAACGACAGCGGCTGGCCCCTGCCCGGCAGCCGCGGCACTTCATGTCCCGCCCAAGAGTCCATGACCGTCAGCCTAACCAGCCGGCGCGGCGCGGCAGGCCCGGCCCACAGTGATCAACATGACAGCGCCGCGGGACGGAACGGGCGCGCTCACATGGGGGGCCAGGGCACCGTCGGCCAGTCCTGCGACGGCTGCGGGAACAGGCCGGTGTGCCGCAGCCGGTCCACCCGCGCCGCCAGCTCGGCGACCTCCCGGATGGTCAGGTGGTCGGCCAGCTCGGCACCCAGTGCCCCGGGGAGCTGGCCGGCGAGTGCGTCGAGCATCTCCACGGCGTCCGCCGGCAGTTGCCGCCCGGCCCAGCCCCAGAGCACCGTGCGCAGCTTCTCCTCGACGTGGAAGCTCACCCCGTGGTCGACGCCGTAGATCCGGTCCTCCGGACCGACCAGCACGTGCCCGCCCTTGCGGTCCGCGTTGTTGATCACCGCGTCGAGCACTGCGAGCCGGGCCAGCCGCGGATCGTCGGCGTGCGCCAGCGCGTACGGCGTGCCGTCGTCGTCGCGGGCCGCCGCGATCGGGAACCACCGGGGCGGCAGCGCGTCGGCCGGCACGAACCCGACCAGGGGCTCGGCCGCCTCCGGCTCGTCGATCCAGAGCTGACACGATCCCGGGCCGAACGGGCCGTCGCGCAGCACGGTCGGTGGCACCAGATCCCAGCCGGTGGCCCGGGAGACCACGTACGCCGAGACCTCCCGACCGGCCAGCGTGCCGTCCGGAAAGTCCCACAGCGGGCGCTCGCCCCGCACCGGCTTGTAGACGCAGCGGGCCGTCACCCCGTCGAGGGTCAGGATGCCGCGCAGGGTGGTGTTGGAGGCGTCGACGAGCCGCCCCTCCAGGTCGAGGTGGCCGTCACGCAGCAAGCGGAGCGCGGCCTCGCCGTCCTGTCGGGGCTGGAGATCCGACGACGTCACCGGTGATAACCGTTGTGGCGCGGACAGAGATGACCGGCGGGGTCGAGGGGCTGGCCGCAGAGCGGGCAGGGCGGACGACCGGCGTTGACCACCCGCCGGGCCCGCTCGATGAACTGTCGGGTCGCCTCGGGGGTCAGCCGCACCCGGAGCCGGTCGAGGTCCTCGTCCGGCTCCTCGTCCTCGTCCTCGGCGTCCTCATCGTCGTCGTCGGGCTCGCCGAGCTCGACCTCGACCTCCGCCTCGCCCACGGCGATGGCCTCGATCACCACGGTCGCGGTGTCGACGTCGAACGCCAGCCCGAGCGTGCCGACCCGGAACTCCTCGTCGACGGGCGTGTCCAGCGGGTCGTTGTCGCCGACGACGGCCACCGGCTCGGGCAGGTCCACCCCGAAGCGGCGCTGCGCCTCGGAGAGCAACTCCTCGAGCTTCTCGGCCAGCAACGACACCTGGACCTTCTCCAGCGCGACGCTGACCAGCCGGCCACCGCCGCGCGCCTGGAGGAAGAACGTGCGCTCCCCCGGCGGCCCGACCGTCCCGGCGACGAACCGCTCCGGCGGCTCGAAGGCGTGCACCTGGTGGGTCATACCCACGACCCTATCCGGCGCGCCACAGCGCCGCGCACCCCACCGACGCGAATCGCCGTACCCCCGCCGCGCCCGGCACACCGTGCGCCGCGCCCGGGCGTGGCGGCCGGCGAGGCCCCGGGCCCGCGCCGCAGCGTGGTCGCGGACGGGACTCTCGGCCCGCAGCGGCGCGCGGACTCCTCGTCGGCTGGGGCGAGCGTCGCGGGAGGGACG
>NZ_WAAS01000436.1:0-3124 GCF_008806585.1 Micromonospora sp. AMSO12t | reverse complement strand
CGACCGCCGGGACGAGGCGGCCGAACTCGCCGCCGCGCTCGGCGACACCCGGTGGCAGCCGCCCCGGGTGACGCCGCTGGACCGCCGGCTCGCCGTAGACCGGGACGGCGTCGAGCGGGGGCTGGCCAGCCTCGTGCTCACCGTGATCGAGCTGCTGCGGCAGCTCATGGAGCGACAGGCGCTGCGCCGGGTCGACCTCGGCGACCTTACCGAGGAGCAGATCGAACGGATCGGCACCACGCTGATGGCCCTGGAGGAGCAGATGGCGGGGCTGCGCGAGTACTTCGGCCTCACGCCCGAGGACCTCAATCTCGACCTCGGGCCCCTCGGCCCCCTCCTGCCCACCGACTGACGAGTCGTTCACGACATCAGCCCGACAGCGCCCGTCACCCCGGGGCGCGGGCGCTCAGCCGGCCCGCTTCTCGGCGTACGCGGCGAGCCAGGCGACCTGGGCCGGGTCCAGGGACGGGCGGACCCGGGCGCGGGCCGCCGCCACGTGCGCGGCCGTGACGGTGGACGCCGTCAGCGACTCCCGCATGGCGGCCAGGGCCGCCTCGCGCACCAGCGCGGCACAGTCCGCCGCCGAGAAGCCGTCCAACTCGCCGCCCAGTTCCACGAGGTCCACCTCGGGTGCCAGCGGCACGTTCCGGGCCGAGGCGCGCAGGATCTCCGCGCGCGCCGGCCCGTCCGGCGGCGGCACGTAGACCAGCCGTTCCAGCCGTCCCGGGCGCAGCAGCGCCGGGTCCACCAGGTCGGGGCGGTTCGTCGCGCCGACCACCACCACGTTGCGCAGCGTCTCCACGCCGTCCAGCTCGGTCAGCAGCGCGGCCACCACCCGGTCGGTGGTGCCGCCGTCGCTGGCCTGGCCGCGTACGGGGGCGAGCGCGTCCACCTCGTCCAGGAAGATCAGGGTGGGCGCGGCCTCCCGGGCCCGGCGGAACAGCTCGCGGACCGCGCGCTCGCTCTCACCGACCCACTTCGACAGCAGCTCCGCGCCCTTCACCGAGAGCACGTTCGCCCGCCCCGAGCCGGCCAGCGCCGTGACCAGGTAGGTCTTGCCGCAGCCCGGTGGGCCGTAGAGGAGCACCCCGCGCGGCGGCTGCACGCCGAGCCGGGCGAAGGTGTCCGGGTAGGTCAGCGGCCAGAGCACCGACTCGGTCAGCGTCTCCTTGACCTCCGTCAGGCCGCCCACGTCGTCTAGCGTCACCGAGGCCAGCTCCAGGGTGGAGGCAGCCATGGTGGTGGGGCGGACCACCTCCAGCGCGGCGGTGAAGTCGGCCATCGCCACCGTCGGCGTCTCGGCCGACTTCTGGCGCAGCGCCGCGCGCACCCCGGCCTCGCGGAGCAGCGCGGCCAGGTCGGCGGCGACGAAGCCGGGGGTACGCCCGGCGACCTCGTCGAGCCGCACGTCGTCGGCGAGGGGGACCTGCCGGGTCAGCACCGTCAACTGCTCCCGGCGCAGGGCCGCGTCCGGCAGCGGCACGCTGATCCGCAGCGAGAGCAGGTCCGGGGCACGCAGCGCGGGGTCGACGGCCTCGGGCCGGCCGGTGGTGCAGACGACCGCCGCCCCCGCCCGTACGGTCTCGGCGACCACCTGCCGGAACACGGTCGCCACCGGCCCCGGCCCGTCCGCCGGGGCGAGCGCCTCCACGTCGGTGACCAGCAGCACCCCGGTGCCGTCCGCGCGCGCCTCGGCGGCGGCGGCGCGCAGCCGGTCGGCGGCGGCCTGGTTGGTCAGCGCGGCCACCTCGGGAGCCCAGAGCGGGCTGACCCGGGCCCCGACCCGGGCGGCCACGGCCCGCACGAGCGCCGCCTTGCCGGAGCCGGCCGGCCCGGCGATCAGCACGCCCAGCGAGACGGTCGTGCCCAGCCGGCCGAGCACCTCCCGGTGGTGGAAGCCGAGGTCGAGCAGCTCGGTCAGCTCCTCGGCCTGCGACCGCAGCCCGGGCAGCTCGTCCACCGCGGGCGGCGCCTCGTCGACGCTTCCGGCGGTGTGTCCCGTGGCGTCCACGGCGCCCGGGAGGCGTACGCCCCCCGTGGCAGCCGCCCGGCCCGGGGCGGTCCCGTTGGGCGTCGGGCCCGCGTCGAGGCGGCGCCCCTGCGGGGCGGGTCCGGTGCCGGCGGAGCCGTGGGTCGCCTGGCCGTGCTCCCAGCCGACGACGGTGTCCATGGTGACCAGCGAGCCGGTGTCGGGCTCGGCGGCGACCACGGCGAGCAGGGTGCTGGTCCAGGCGTACCCGACGCTGTTGGAGAGGCTGCGCCGGGCGGCCTCCACCAGGCTGCGCACCGAGGCGTCGGGCAGCACGTCCTGCGGTAGCAGCGACACGTCGTCCCCGGTCGTCACCACCTTGCCGAGCAGGGCCAGCCGGAGCATCTCGGGCGAGACCACGGCGGCGATCTGCGCCGGACCGGCGAGCAGCACCCGACGGGCCGGCGTGACCGGCAGACGGCTCACCGTCACCTGGGCGCCGTCGCGGATGCCGAGGTTGCCCAGCATGAGGTCGTCGGCGTAGAGCAGCGCGGTGCTGGCGGTCGGCTCGGCCGGCGCGACGATGCCGGCGCTCACCCGCCGGCCCGCCAGCCGCACCGGGTCGCCGGGTCGCAGCGCCAGCGCGGTGAGCACCTCCGGGTGCAGCCGGACGACGCCCCGTCGGGCGTCGAGGGCCGCCGGCCGCAGGCTCGCGGTCAGGGTCAGGTCGGGTTCCGCCACCGCCCGACCCTAGCCGCCGTGGTCACGCCCTGCCCCCTCCCGGGGCGTTCCGTGCTCCGCGAGGAGCGTCACCGTCCCCCAGCAGGGAGGAGCCGCGGCGGATCAGCTCGGCCAGCCGTGCCGCCGGGTCGGGGGTCAGCCCCTCCTGGGCCGGCGTCCAGGCCGGCACCGTCTTGACCGACATCGGCCACGCCGGCGGCGGCGCGGGGGCCTCCGCGTCGACCGTCACGCCCGCGTCGGTCCAGGCGACCCGCAGCGGGTACGCCTGCCCGTCGTGCTCGACCCGGATGCTGACCGCGGTGCCGGGGTGGCCGGCCACCACGCGACGGACCGCCTCGGCGACCTCCACCACGGGGTCGCGGTGTTCCGCGCCCCGCCGCGCGTCGACCCAGCCGGGCCCGGCGTTGCGCCCCT
>NZ_WAAS01000435.1:0-3136 GCF_008806585.1 Micromonospora sp. AMSO12t | reverse complement strand
CGGCAACGCCCTCGCGGGCCTCGCCGCTGGCCCGGACCTGCCCGTGCCACCAGGCGATCCGGTCCTCGTCCGCCCGCCCGTCGACGATCTCCTTGGCGGCGGCGACGCTGAGCTGCGACCGGGCGACCACGGCGGCGGTGAGCTCGTCCACCCGGGCGGCGAGCCCGTCGCCCGGCAGCACCTCGTCGACCAGGCCCACCCGCAGCGCCCGCTCGGCGTCGATCAGCTCGGCGGTGAAGAGCAGGTGCTTGGCCGCGGCCGGGCCGACCAGCCGGGCCAGCCGGCGGGTGGTCGGCGCCGGATAGACCAGGCCCAGCCGCGCAGGCGGCACGCCGAACCGCGCGTCGGTGGTGGCGACCCGCAGGTCGCAGGCGACGGCGAGCTGACAGCCGCCGCCCACGCACGCGCCCCGGACGGCGGCGACGGTGGGCTTGGCGAAGGCGGCGAGCCGCTCCTCGGCGGCCACCGCGATGCTGGCGTCACCGGCGTCCAGCAGCTCGTCCAGGTCGCCCAGGTCCGCGCCGGCGCAGAAGGTGTCCCCCGCGCCGGTGAGCACCAGCGCCCGGACGGCCGGGTCGGCCTCCAGCCCGTCGAGCAGCTCCGGCAGCCGTCGCCACATGGCGGTGGTCATCGCGTTGCGCCGCGCCGGATTGCGGATCACCACCGTCGCCACCGGCCCGGCCACCTCGACGAGGAGTTCCGCGTCCGCCACCGTCACCACCCCTTCGACGTCCCGCCCGGCCGCCGGGAGCGGCGACGCGTGCGGCGACCATAACGGCGCCGGCCCGACGACCACCCTGGCGGGGTGGTCGCCGGGCCGGCGACGGTACGGCTACGTCAGGAGACGTTGAGCGCGGTGTCGTCCACGACGAAGGACGTCTGGAGCGACACGTCCTCGGTGCCGGTGAACCTCAGGGTCACGGTCTGGCCCTTGTACGCGGCCAGCGAGAACGACTTCTGGCTGTAGCCCGCGGCCTTGTTCAGGTTCGAGTACGTGGCGAGGGTCGCCAGCACCGTCCCGGAGGAGTTGAGCACCTGCACCCGCAGCGTGTCGTACGCGGTGCTGCTGGTGGTCTCGGCCGAGTCGATGTGCAGCCAGAAGCTGAAGTTGTACGACGTGCACCCGGCCGGCAGGCTCACCGACTGGGAGAGCGTCTCGGTACGGGTGGTCCCGTACCCGTTCATCCACGCGCTCCACGTGCCGGTGCGGGCCGGCTGCGCGGTGCCGTGCTGGCCGATCACGCCCGAGGACTGCGTCCAGGCGGTGACCCCGGACTCGAAGCCCGCGTTGGCGAGCTTCTGACCCGGGCTGGTGCAGCCGCCGCCGGTGCCGTTCACCGTCAGCGTGTAGGTGGCGCTGCGGGTGACCGAGCCGGCGCCGTTCACGGTGACCGTGTAGGTGCCGGGCGCCGTGGCGGCCGTGGTGGCGACGGTCAGGGTCGACGACCCGCCCGAGGTCACCGAGGCCGGGCTGAACGAGGCGGTCGCCCCGCTCGGCAGGCCGGAGGCCGACAGCGTCACGGTCTGCGCCGACCCGCTGGTGGTGGCCGTGGCCACGGTGGTGGAGACCGAGCTGCCCGGGTTCACCGCGCCGGAGGTCGGCGAGAGCGAGACCGAGAAGTCGTTGCCGGTCGAGCACGGCGCGTCGTTGCCGGCCACGTTCACCGCGGTCCAGGCCGCCTGGACGGTCTTGTACTCGGTGGAGCAGCTGCCGTACAGGTCGGTCGCGGCGCGCAGGCTGTACGCCCGGGCGGTGTTGGCCGGGTTGCTGGTGTTGACGTACGAGGTGTTGGAGGTGAAGTACGCGTCCAGCGCCCGCCACCAGATCTTCTCGGCCTTGGCGCGGCCGATGCCGGTCACCGCCGGGGCGGAGCCGCAGACCGGCGAGGTGCCGTACGAGGTGGCCCCGGTGCCCTCGGCGAGGTTGAAGAAGAAGTGGTTGGCGACACCGGACGAGTAGTGCACGTCCTTGCTCCTGGTCGAGGTGGACCAGCAGCTGTCGCTCGAACCGTCCAGGGACGGGTTGTACATGTAGCGCAGCGGCGTACCGTTGCCGTTGATGTTGATCTTTTCACCGACCTGGTAGTCGCCCGGGTCGGCGGAGCTGTTGGCGTAGAACTCGACCATGTTGCCGAAGATGTCGCTGGTGGCCTCGTTGAGGCCGCCGGACTCGCCGGAGTAGGTCAGGCCGCCGGGGACGACGTTCTCGGTCACGCCGTGGCTCATCTCGTGGGCGGCCACGTCGATGGAGACGAGCGGCCGGGAGTTGCCGCTGCCGTCGCCGTAGGTCATCCGGGAGCCGTCCCAGAAGGCGTTGACGTAGTTGTTGCCGTAGTGCACCCGGCTCGGCACGCCCCGGCCGTCGCCGAAGATGCCGTTGCGGCCGTGCACGTTCTTGAAGTAGTCGAAGGTCTTGGCGGCGCCGTGGTGCGCGTCCACGGCGGCGGACTGCCGGTTGGAGGCGGCGCCGGTGCCCCAGGTGTTGTCGGCGTCGGTGAACGTGGTGCACGTCGACGTGCCGTTGTTCATGTCGCACGTGGAGCCGTTGCCGCGCAGCGGGTCGATCATCTGGTACGTGCTGCCGGAGAGCGTGGTGTCCACGGTGACGGTGCCCGAGTAGACGCTGTTGCCCGTGCCGGAGACGGCCTCGATCTCGTCGTACGAGCCGACGGCCTTGCCCGTGGTGGCGTCGGTGACGACGTGGAACCGCGACGGCGTCTGCCCGTCCGGGTGCCAGCCGGTGACGACGGTCTCCCAGGCGAGCCGGCCCTTGCCGGAGCTGGCGTCGACGAAGAGCTCCGGGGTGCCCACCGCGGTGAGCGTGCCGGAGAACTCGGCGCGGGCGGCCTTCTTCGCGGCGGCGGAGGAGACCTTCGCCGTGGTGGGGAGGGTCAGCGGGGCGTCCAGACCGACCGAGGAGCCGGCGTAGCCGCCGTTCGGGGTCGTGTGGATGACGAAGTCACCGCCGTACACCCGCAGGCCCTGGTAGGTCCGGGTGTAGCGGGTGTGGGCGGCGCCGGTGCCCCAGGTGTTGTCGGCGTCGGTGAACGTGGTGCACGTCGACGTGCCGTTGTTCATGTCGCACGTGGAGCCGTTGCCGCGCAGCGGGTCGATCATCTGGTACGTGCTGCCGGAG
>NZ_WAAS01000434.1:0-3173 GCF_008806585.1 Micromonospora sp. AMSO12t | reverse complement strand
CAGCGCGACCACCCCGGCCACGAGGATCGGCAGCGAGACCCGCAGGCCCACCAGGCGCAGGCCGGCGACCAGCACGATCACGACGGCCGCGACACCGGCCAGGGGACGGAGCACCCGACCGACCCGCCCGCCCCGCCGGGGCTCGGCGCGTGCCGGTCGCTCGTCCTCGACGCTCAGCAGGTCGTCGATGCTGGTGCTGCTCACGGCGTCACCTCGCCACGTCGGGCGGGCGCCGGCCGCGCCCCGGTCACGCCGGTGGGTGCCCCGGTCACGCCGGCACCTCCGTGTCGTCGGCGACCACGACGGTCAACTCGCCGCGCAGCCGGCGCAGCGCCGCCCGGGCCTGGTCGCGGGTGCGCTCGTCGACCTCACGGGTGGCGTAGCGGGCCTCGCGGTAGACGTGGGCGAACTCGGCCAGCACGTCGGCGCTGGCGATGGCCGGGATGCCCACCGACGGGTCGCCCCGCAGCAGCCGGGTGACCAGGTCGGTGGGGGTGTCGCCGGCCAGCCGGGGCACGCCGGCCCCGGCGGCGGCCTGCTCCAGGCGCACCCAGCAGGCGATCACCGCCGTACGCGGATCGGTGTCGCGGTCGTCCAACTCCTCCAGGCCGGCGTCGAGGGCGGCGGCCACCTCGCGGGCGGTGCCCTCGGGTGTCCGCCGGGACCGCTGCGTTGGCAGCGCCCGGGTGGTGCGGCGTATCGCGCCCCGGACCAACGTCCAGGTGAGATAGCCGAAGACGACGAGGATCGCCAGCCCGAGCAGTACGATGGCGACGGTGGCGATCCACTGCGGGATCGACGCCTGGGTGGCCTGGCCGGCGTCCCTTGGTTCGACGGGGATCGACTCGGCCGGCTCGGCGCTCGGATATTCCGGCACGTACGGGATGCTGTCGGCGGCGGGCGGGATCCGACTGGCGCCGATCGACGAGTGGGCGGACGAGAACGCGGCGACGGCCAGCAGGAGCACCACCGCCGCGACCGGCCACCACCTGCGCAGGGCGCTGAATTCCATCGAGGGCTACCTCCGGGTCGCCGGGGCGTGTCCCACGACTCGACGCGTTCCGTCCGTCATCGCCACCGCCCCCACGCCTCAGTCCGCCCCGGCCAGTTGCTTCGCCCGGGCGAACACATCGTCCAGCATCCCTGGTGTCAGCCGCCCGGTGAAGGTGTTCTGCTGGCTGACGTGGTAGCAGCCGAGCAGCGCCGGTGCGCCCGTGCCGGACCAGTGTGCCCCATGGCCGAACGCCGGTCGCGGGCTGGGCGGGCGCAGACCGTACACCTGGCGCAGCACCGGCCACCACGAGGCCCAGGCGAACGCTCCCAGCGCGACCACGACGCGCAGGGTGGGCCGGATCAGCGCCACCTCGCGGTGCAGCCACGGCGCGCACGTGTCCCGTTCCTCGGGGGTGGGCTTGTTGTCCGGCGGGGCGCAGCGCACGGCGGAGAAGATTCGCAGGTCGCGCAGGGCCAGCCCGTCGTCGGCGGCGACGCTGGTCGGCTGGTTGGCCAGCCCGGCCCGGTGCAACGCGGCGAACAGGACGTCGCCGGACCGGTCGCCGGTGAAGATGCGGCCCGTGCGGTTGCCGCCGTGCGCGGCGGGCGCCAGTCCGAGGATGGCGATGCGCGCGTCGGGGACGCCGAAGCCGGGCACCGGCCGGCCCCAGTACTCCTGGTCCCGGAAGGCCGCCCGGCGGACGCGGGCCACCTCCTCGCGCCACCGCACCAGCCGCGGGCAGGCGAAGCAGTCGCTGACGGCGGCGTCGAGGTCGGCCAGGCCGGTCGCCCGCGCGGCGCGGGCGACCACCTCGTCGGGCGTACGGGGCTCAGCCAAGCTTGGCCCGGAAGAGTTCGAGGGTGCGGGCCCAGGCGGTGGCGGCGGCGCGCTGGTCGAAGTTCTCCGGCCGGTCCTCGTTGAAGAAGGCGTGCGAGGTGCCGGGGTAGTCGTGGACCTGGCAGGTGCCGCCGGAGGTCTCGATGGCGCGGCGGACGGTGCGTACGCCGTCGGCAGCGGAGGTGCCGTCCTCTTCGGAGCAGTGGATGAGCGCCGCCTTGCCCGCGTAGTCGGGCCACTCGGGGCGCATCCCGTCCCACGGCAGTCGGGGGTAGAAGGCGGTGGTGGCGACGATCCGCTCGGACCGGGTCGCCGCCCAGAGGGCCAGGCTCGCCCCGGCGCAGAAGCCCGCACAGCCCACCTTGCCGGCGACCTCGGGCCGGCTGGCGAGGTAGTCGGCCGCGCCGGCGATGTCCGCCGCCGCCTCGTCCATCTGCTGGCTGTTCAGCATCTGCCGGGGCTCACTCGGCTTGCTGGCCGGGCCGCCGTGGCGGAAGTCCGGGGCGAGGGCGACGAAACCGGCCTCGGCGAAGCGGTCCACGACCGCCCGGACGTGCGGCACCAGGCCCCACCAGTCCTGGATGACGATGACCGCAGGGCTGGTCGCACCGCCGGAGGGTATCGCGAGATACCCCTCGCTCGTCCCCCCGTTGCCGCGGTAGCTCACCATCTCGCCCATCGGCCGTCCTCCTAGCGGTCAGTCATCGTTGGCTGGTCGCACAGTGTTGCTACGTGTCGGTAGCCTGCCACGCCGTGAGCGCCCCGGGGAAGACGCCGGAACAGTGGCATACACCTCCTGTCTACGCCCTAGCCACGGACGCCGACGGCGGCGCGGACGATGTCCGCGCCGCCGTCGGCGGTCCTGTCGTGGCGGGGGATCAGGCCTTCTTCGTCAGGCACAGCAGGTAGCCGGTCTTGCCCGGCTCGATGCTGTAGTAGACGTAGCCCTCCTGGCCCTCCTTGATGTACTGCCCGCACGCCTCGCCGGAGCGGGCCTGCGCCTGGGTCTGCCCGTCGACGCGGCCGACCACGTTGTAGACGGCGTCGGTGGAGGTGCACTCGACGACCTTCGCGCCGTCGACCTTCTCCTCCTTGGTGCCGGTCACCTCGGGCAGCTCGGCGATGCAGTCGCCGACCTTGGCCTCAGCGGTCTCGTCCTTGTTGAAGAAGTTGCCGATCGCCGAGCCGATGCCGAACTTGAGGCCCGCGACGACCAGGAACACGACGATCGCGCCCACGATGCCGAGCAGCTTCTTGGAACCGGACTTCTCGGCCTGGGGCTCCGCCGGGGGCGGCGCCTGGACGGCCGACGGGGGCTGGGCGGCGTCCGGCGGAGCCCCAG
>NZ_WAAS01000433.1:0-3198 GCF_008806585.1 Micromonospora sp. AMSO12t | reverse complement strand
GGGGCCCGGGAACTCGTCGTAGGTGACGTCGTAGCCGAGCGAGCGCAGGCGGGGGACCAGGCGACGGCTGCACACGTCCACCGGCAGGACGGGGTCCCGCGTGCCGTGCGAGACGTAGACCCGGGGCCGGCCGTGGGTCACCAGCGGCGCGGCGAAGCCGGGGGAGAAGGCCAGCACCGCGTCGACCAGGTCGCCGTTGGTCAGGCCCAGGGAGAGGGCGTACGAGGCGCCGTCGGAGAACCCGCCGAACGCCACCCGCGCCACGGGGTAGCCGGCGAAGGCCATGGCCAGCAGGCCGTCGATGCGCCGTACGTCCGTGCCGAAGCCCTCGCCGCCGATCAGGTCCCAGCTGCTCGCCACCGACTGCGGGGCGACCAGCAGCAGCCGGTGCGCGTCGGCTTCCGGTAGCAGCAGGTCCAGCCCCTGCCGGGCCGAGCCGCCGGCCCCGTGCAGGAGCAGCACCAGCCGGTACGGCGGCCCGTCGACCGGCTCGGGGGCGTACACCATCGCCAGCGCGGCGCCCCGCGGGTCGGTCAGCGACGCCAGCCCGGCGGCGGCCAGGGCGGTCGGCGGCGCCGGACGTGCGGCGAGCCGGCCGTGCCGGGGGTTCTCCGCCGGCTGCCGGTGCGGGGGCGCGGGCTCGGTCACCGGATCACCGCTCCTCGTCCTGGGCGGGCATGCGCCGGCGGTTACCCGCCAGCCCGACGCGCAATCCCACCGGCGCGTCCCGTCATGGGCGTGATCAGCGAGCGGCGCGACCGGCCGCGGGCGTGCTCGGCGAGCGGTGCGGCCCGCCACCGGGCGGTCGGCGAGGGGCGCGGTCGTCCATCGGCGGGTCCCGCCGGCGCGGTTGCGGCCGGGGGCCGGCTCATCCGCTGACGCGGCGGACCAGCCGGGACGGGAACATCGTCGCCGGCGGCACCGGTCGCCCGCCCAGCACGGCCGTCGCCGCCGCCGTGGCGATCTGCGTCACCGGATGCGTCGCCGTGGTCAGTGCGGGGGTGGTCATCGCGGCGAGCGGGATGTCGTCGAAGCCGGTGACCGCGACGTCCCCGGGCACCTGGACGCCGTCGCCGCGCAGCCGGTCGATCACCCCGAGCGCGGTCGCGTCGCTGCTGCCGACGATCGCGTCCGTGTCCGGCCAGCGCTCCAGCACCTCCCGGGCCGCCGCCCGGCCGCGGTCCGCGCTGAAGTCGCCCGGCACCAGCCGCTCCGGCAGGGCGGCGTCGCGCACGATCCGCCGGTACGCGCCGACCGACCGGCCGGCGCAGGACAGCCAGCGAGGCCCGGTCACCATGGCGATGCGGCGGCGCCCGGTGGCGTACAGGTGCCGGACGACGGCCTCGGTGCCGCCGCCGTTGTCCACGTCGAAGGCCGGGACGAGGGCGGAGCCGATGCCGATCGAGGCCACCCGACCGCGCAGCCTCGCCGGGATCGCGTCCAGCACCCCCTCGGTGGTGTTGATCAGGACGACCCCGCCGACGCTGCGGTCCCCGGCCAGCCGGCGCACCTCGCCCGGCGACCGGGCGGGCAGCCAGTGCAGCGCCACCCCGAGTCCGTGCGGCGCGCAGACCCGGGCGCACGCGCCGAGCACCCGGTGGACGTACGGGTCGTCGAGGACCGTCGCGGCGGTGCCGGTCACCGCCACCACCAGCCGGAACCCGGTGCCCTGGACGAGCGCGCGGGCGGCCGGGTTCGGCGCGTAGCCGAGCCGGTCGGCGGCGACGTTCACCCGCTCGCGGGTGGCGGGGGAGGCGTAGCCGGTGCCGGCGATCACCCGCGAGGCGGTGGCCCGGGAGACGCCCGCCGCCCGGGCGACGTCCTCCAGGGTCGGTGGTCGGTGTGTCGTCGCCATTCCGGTCCTCCCCGTTGTCGGCCGTCGCGGCGTGGACGGTCGACCGAATCATCCCCCTCCGGCGCGTCCACGGTAAGGGGTGGGACCGGGTTGTCCTGAGAGCGCTCTCAGGTGTGGGATCGGGGCGGTAGACCACCCGAGGCGAGAGGACCGCCACGTGAGCCGCACCGTCGCCCCGCCCGTCGTGCCGCGCCCGGCCGTGCCCCGGGCGGTGCTGGCCGCCCGTACCGGCGTGGCCGTGGTCTTCGCGCTCAACGGCCTGGCCGTGGCCACCTGGTTCTCCCGGGTGCCCGCCGCCCGGGACGCGCTCGGGCTCAGCGCGGGCCGGCTCGGGCTGCTGCTGCTGGCCATGTCCGTCGGCGCGCTGCTCGCGATGCCCACCGCCGGCCTGGTGGCCCAGCGGCTCGGGGCGGCCCGCACGGTCGCGCTCTCCACCACGCTCCTCGCGGCCGGGCTGACGGTGACCGGGGTCGCCGCCGTGGCCGGCTCCCTGGCCGGGGTCGCGGTGGGCCTGTGTGCCCTCGGCTACGGCTCCGGCCTCTGCGACGTGGCGATGAACGTCGAGGGCGCGGCGGTCGAGCGGCGGCTGGGGCGTACGGTCATGCCCCGCTTCCACGCGGCGTGGAGCCTCGGGTCCGTGGCCGGGGCCGGGCTCGGCGCCGGGGCGGCCCGCCTCGGCGTGCCGGTCGCCGTGCACCTCGCCGCGCTGGCCGCGGTGGTGCTGCTCGGCACGCTGCTGGCCGTCCGGTCGTTCCTGCCGGTGGCCGAGAGCGGCACCGCCTCCGCGTCGGCCGCTCCGGCCGAGCGTCGCCGCGAACTGCTCGCCGCCTGGCGGGAGCCCCGCACCCTGCTCGTCGGCCTGCTGGTGCTGGTGTCGGCGTTCGCCGAGGGCAGCGCCAGCGACTGGCTGGCGGTCGCCTTCATCGACGGCCACGGCCTCAGCGAGGCGGCCGGGGCCGCGGTCTTCGGCGTCTTCGTCGTCGGCATGACCCTGGGCCGCACGGCAGGCACCGTCGCACTGGACCGGTGGGGTCGGGTGCCCGTCCTGTCCACCACGATCCTGCTCGCCACGCTCGGCGCGGGCGTCGCGGTGCTCGCCGACTCCGGGCCGGTGGCGATCGCCGGCGTCGCGCTCTGGGGGCTCGGCGCGTCGCTGGGCTTCCCGGTGGGGATGAGCGCGGCGGCCGACGACGAGCGGCGGGCGCCGGCCCGGGTCAGCGTGGTCGCCGTGATCGGCTACACGGCGTTCCTCGCCGGCCCCCCGCTGCTCGGCCTGCTCGGCGACCGGGTCGGCACCCTGCGGGCCCTGCTCGTCGTGCCACTGTTGCTGCTGCCCACCCTCG
>NZ_WAAS01000432.1:0-3210 GCF_008806585.1 Micromonospora sp. AMSO12t | reverse complement strand
GGCCGGAGCCCGAGATCGATCCGGGTCGGTGGGACCGCCGTCCCGCCGTGCTCCCCGACGCGTACGCCGAGGCGCCGGCCCGCTCCCGCCCGCACGCCGACGTGGCGGCGGCCGGTGAACCGGCGGCGATGAACGGCCACCGCGACCGTCCCGACGACTCGGAGTACCCGACCACCCAGCTCGAACCGGTCCGGGACGTCGAGCCGGAGCCGGAGCCCGTGCCGCCTCCGGGCCGCCGGCAGCGCGGTCGACGCCGGGCCGGCGCCGACCGGCCCCCGACCCAGCAGCCCGTTCCGAGTCGGGCCGGGCGCAACCTGCCGGCAGCCGTTGCCGTCGGCGTGGGCCTCGGCGCCCTGATCGTGGTGCCGCTGTTCTTCTACCGGACCGCCTTCCTGGTGGTGGTGGCCGCGGCGGTCGCCATCGGCATGTGGGAGATGGCCCGGGCGGTACGCCGCAGCGGCGCGCACCCGCCGCTGGTGCCGCTGATCGCCGGCGGGGTGCTCACCATCGGGCTGGCCTGGTTCTCCGGCCCCGACGCGCTCAGCCTCGGCCTGCTGGTGACCGTGCTGGGCACCATGGTCTGGCGGCTCGGCGACGGGCCGGGCGGCTTCCAGCGTGACCTGACCGCCGCCACCCTCATCGCCGTGTACGTGCCGTTCCTCGGCGGCTTCGCCGCGCTGCTGGCGGCGGTGCCCGAGGACGGCGACCTGCGGGTGCTGGTGACGCTGGCCGCGGTGGTCCTCTCCGACACCGGCGGGTACGCCGCCGGCGTCAGCTTCGGCAAGCATCCGATGGCCCCCTCGATCAGCCCGAAGAAGTCCTGGGAGGGCTTCGCCGGCTCGGTCACCGCCGCGGCGCTGGGCAGTGCCCTGCTGCTCTGGCTGCTCCTCGACGTGGCCCCGTGGTGGGGCGCGCTCTTCGGGTTGGCGATCTCCGGCGCCGCCGTCCTCGGTGACCTCGCCGAGTCCATGATCAAGCGGGATCTCGGGGTGAAGGACATGAGCAACCTGCTCCCCGGGCACGGCGGCCTGATGGACCGGTTGGACTCGATCCTCTTCGCGCTGCCGACCGCGTACCTGCTCCTGGCGGTCTTCGTTCCGGTGCTGGAGTGAGGCGTGAATCACCCGTCGTCAGTGGCCCCGCCCGGGCGGCGGGGGGCGATTCGGCACCTCCGGACAGGTGTGTCGGCCGTCCGGCGTGACAGACTGGACGCGCCATGACGAGCTTGCCCCTGATTCCCGCAGACCCCGACGCCCCCGGGCGGCGGCCCGCGATGCCTCCCCGTCACCTCGCCGATCTCGACCTCGCCGGCCGCCGCGCCCTGGTCGCCGAGCTGGGGGAGCCGGCGTTCCGCGCCAAGCAGGTCTCCACCCACTACTTCGGTCGGCTGGTGCGCGACCCGGGGCAGATGACCGACCTGCCGGCCGCCACCCGGGAGAAGCTCGCCGACCAGCTCCTGCCCCGGCTGCTCACCCCGGTCCGCGAGCTGGCCTGCGACGACGGCGCGACCCGCAAGGCGCTCTGGCGGCTGCACGACGGCTCGCTGGTGGAGAGCGTGCTGATGGGTTACCCGGACCGCGTCACCGTCTGCATCTCCAGCCAGGCCGGCTGCGGCATGGCCTGCCCGTTCTGCGCCACCGGGCAGGCGGGGCTGACCCGCAACCTCTCCACCGCCGAGATCGTCGACCAGGCGGTCTACCTGGCCGGGGTGGCCGCCTCCGGAGCGGTGGCGGGTTCGCCGCCGCGCCTGTCGCACGTGGTCTTCATGGGCATGGGCGAGCCGCTGGCCAACTACTCCCGAGTGGTCGCGGCGATCCGCCGGCTGGTCGCCCCGGCGCCCGAGGGGCTCGGGCTGTCGCAGCGCCACATCACGGTCTCCACGGTGGGCCTGGTCCCGGCCATCCGCCGACTGGCCAGCGAAGACCTCTCGGTGACCCTTGCGTTGTCGCTGCACGCCCCCGATGATGAGCTGCGCGACGAACTCGTGCCGGTCAACCAGCGCTGGAAGGTGTCCGAGGTGCTGGACGCGGCGTGGGACTACGCGGCCCGCACGGGGCGTCGGGTGTCGATCGAGTACGCCATGATCAGAGACGTGAACGACCAGCCGTGGAGAGCCGATCTGCTCGGGCGGCTGCTGGCCGGGAAGCTGACCCACGTGAACCTCATCCCCCTCAACCCGACTCCGGGCAGCCGTTGGGACGCCAGCCCCAAGCCGGTCGAGCGGGAGTTCGTCCGGCGGCTGCGCGAGGCCGGGGTGTCGACGACCGTGCGGGACACCCGGGGTCGCGAGATCGACGGAGCGTGCGGGCAACTCGCCGCCGCCGAGGACATTGACACCGACACCGACCGGGCCGGGGAGAAGGCGTGACCGGGCGTAGCGAACGAGACCAGGAGACATAGTGGCGAGTCAGGGTCAGCGTTTCCGGCGTAAGGCGCTCCGCCGGGGATACAAGGTCGACGAGGTCGACGCCTTCCTGGACCGGGTCGAGGCGACGCTCGACGGCCGGCCGGTGGGCGCCCCCGTCGCCTCCCAGGAGGTCCACGACGTCGTCTTCCGGGTCCGCTTCAACGGCTACGACGAGTGGCAGGTCGACCTGCACCTCGACCGGGTCGAGCGGCAGCTGGCCGAGCTGGAGGAGCGCGGTGGCGCCGGCGGCCGCGGCGGCGACCCCCGCGACGCCGACCGCCTCGGTCCGCCCGACCGCATGGGTCCGCCCGACCGGATGGGTCCTCCGGACCGCATGGGCCCGCCCGACCGCATGGGCCCCCCGGTGCGCGACGACCGCGGCATGTCGCCGGTCCCGCAGCCGATGCCGCCCCGGCCGATGCCGGCACAGGCCGGTCCGCCCGGCGACCGCTACGGCCGCTACGACGAGCCCACCGGTGCCTTCGCCGGTGGCTACGACGCCCCGCGGGGCGGCTACGAACCGCCGCGCGGCCCCGGCGGACCCGGCGGCCCCGGCCCGATGGGACCGGGCGCCCCGATGGGCCACGGCGCTCCGCCGCCGCGCGGCCTGCCCGCCGGCCCCAGCGGCTACGGCGACGGTCCCGGCAACTACGGCGACGGTCCCGGCAACTACGGCGATGGTCCCGGCAACTACGGTGACGGCCCCGGCGGTGGCTACGGCGACGGCCCCGGCAAGTACGGCGACGGTCCGGGCGGTGGCTACGGTGACGGCCCCGGCGGTGGCTACGGTGATGGTCCTGGCG
>NZ_WAAS01000431.1:0-3239 GCF_008806585.1 Micromonospora sp. AMSO12t | reverse complement strand
CCCCCCGTCGGGTTCCTCGGCTTTCCGCGCCCCCGTCGGGCGCCGGTCAGGCCCCGGTGACCGCGCGCACTCGACGCCGCGTGCCCATCAGCACCACGCCCGCCAGCAGCAGGCCGACCGCCATGGTGACCAGCATCGGGCTGGACTCCCCCGGCAGCAGCCCGGCGAGCGACCGCGAGGCGGTGCCCAGCACCAGGTAGAGCCCGGCCCAGGCCGCCGCGCCGAGCGTCGCGCAGCCGAGGAAGCGCGGGTACGACATCCGCAGCCCGCCCGCCGCCAGCGGCAGCAGCGCGTTGAACACCGGCAGGAAGGGCGCGACCAGCACCATCCGGCCGCCCCCGCGCTGGAGCATCCCCTCCGCCGCCGCCCAGCGTGCCTCGCCGATCCAGTCGCCGAGGCGGCTGTGCCGCAGGCGATCGCCGTACCGGCGGCCGGCGAGGAAGCTCAGCGACCAGCCGGCGAGGCAGCCGGCCACCACCACGGCGAAGGTGGCGGCCCCGGTGGTCGGGCCGCCGACGCCCATCGCGGCCAGGATCGCCACGTCGCCGGGGACCAGCACCCCGAGCAGCGGTACGGCGTCGAAGAGCATCACCACCCCGAGCACCCCCATGAGCAGGGTGGTGGGGAGCTCTCCGATCTGGGTCAGCCAATCCGCCATGCCCGTACGCTATGGCCGCCCGGCCACCCGGGGCATCGGGTCCGGTCCCCCACCGCCCCCTGGTATCGGGCTCGGGGTCGACCCTGAGAGCCCGGGGTCACCGGGGGCGCAGCACCTGCACCCGGCGCACGGTCGAGTCCACGGAGGGCTCGGTGGTCGGCACGGGGTAGCTCGCCACCGTCGCCAGCACGCCCGGCGGCAGGTGGCCCCGCCCGGGATCGCCCACCAGCACCTCGGCGCCGCCCGCGGCGGCCCGTCGCAGGAAGGGCAGCACCCGCGCCGCCATCGTCGCGTCGTAGAGCACGTCCCCGGCCAGCAGCAGGTCCACCCCGTCGAGATCGCTGTCGAGCAGGTCGCCGCCGGTGGTCGCGACCGTCACGTCGTTGGCCCGGGCATTGACGGTGACCGCCGCGACCGCGTACGGGTCGATGTCGTTGGCGACCACCCGCTCGGCGCCGGCCAGCGCGGCCGCGATCGCCACCAGGCCGGACCCGGCGGCGAGGTCGAGCACCCGGCGGCCGGCCGCGAGGTCGGGGTGGTCGAGCAGGTGGCGCGCGAGGGCCTGGCCACCGGCCCAGACCGAGGCCCAGTACGGCGCGGGCAGGGCGTGCCCGGCCTGCGCCTCCATCCGGGCCCACCAGACGATGGCGTCCTCGGCCAGGTGCAGCCGGACCTCGGGGACGAACGGGATCCGCACCAGCCGGAGCCGGTCCAGCCCGCCCCCGGGAGCGTCGATCTCCCGCTCGATCTCGGTCAGCGCGTCGGCTGTGGCACCCTTCATCGGGGCAAGCATGCCCCAGCCGACCTCGCTCCGCCCGGCTTTCGCGTCGCCGCGCCGAGAGTTCGGCCAGCGAATCGGGGTTCGGCCGGTTACTCTCGGGGTGGCACCGGGCGATCATCGGTCGACGACCGAGGTTCACCCGCTTTGGAACAGGGAGAGATGCATGGCAACCGGCACGGTTAAGTGGTTCAACTCGGAAAAGGGCTTCGGCTTCATCGAGCAGGATGGCGGAGGGCCGGACGTGTTCGTCCACTACTCGGCCATCGCGTCGAGCGGTTACCGGGAGCTGAACGAGGGCCAGAAGGTCGAGTTCGAGGTGACCCAGGGTCAGAAGGGTCCGCAGGCGGACAACGTCCGTCCGCTGTAGATCCCGTGCCGGTGGCGGCGGCCGACTGACGGCCGCCGCCGCAGCGCGTATTCAGGGCCGCTTCGGCGCGACGGGCAGGTCCCGTCGCCGCCGTAGCGGCCCGATCAGCAGGATCGCCGGCGTGAGCGCGAGCCAGGCCGTCATCACCGCGATCGCGGTGCCGGCCCCGTAGGCCGCGCCGATCGTCCCGGCCAGCACGGCGGCCAGCGGGATCATGCCGTAGTTGAGCATCTGCATGCTCACCGTGACGCGGCCCAGCAGTTGGTGTGGCGTGTAGGTCTGGCGGAAGCTGCCCTTGAGCACGTTGCCCACCGCCACCCCGAGGCTGACCAGCATCCCGCCGATCGCCGGCAGGGCGAGTCGGCCGCCGGGTCCGGCGAGCGGGATCAGCAACGCCGGCGGCCCGGTGAACACCGCCGCCAGGAGCATGGCCCGGGCGGTGCCGAGCCGACGGCCGAGCAGGGTGGCCGACAGCGCGCCGACGATGCCGCCGAGACTCATCGCCGCGACCAGCGCGCCCACCGGGGCCGGCGCGAGTCGCGCCTCCCGGACCAGGAAGACCACCAGGACCGCCTGGTAGCCGACCAGGCCGACGTTGCTGGCGGCCCCGAAGGCGGTGAGCACCCGCAGGTACGGGTCCCGGGCGACGAACCGGATCCCCTCGCCGATCTCCCGCCGCAGCGACCGCGCGGGCCCGACGCGCTCGGGACGCCGCTCGACGGTGCGGATGCGCAGCAGGCAGGCGGCGGAGAACAGGAAGCTCAGCGCGTCGAGCAGCAGCGCGGTGACGGCGCCGGCGACCTGTGCGACCACGCCGGCGAGACCGGGGCCGAGCACGTAGCTCGCGGTCTGGGTGGCCTGGAGCTTGGCGTTGCCCTCCGGCACCTGCTCGGGGCGCAGCAGCACGGGCAGGTAGACCTGGTCGGCTGTCTCGAAGAAGACCCGGGCCAGGCCGGCGCCCAGCGCCACCACCAGCAACTGCGTCACGGTCAGCACGCCGAGCACGGCGGCGGCGGGGACGCTGAGGAACAGCAGTGCGGAGACCAGGTCGCAGACGATCATCACCGGCCGGCGCGGCAACCGGTCCACCCAGGCCCCGGCCGGCAGGCCGACGAGCAGCCACGGCAGCCAGGCGGCGGCGGTGAGCACCGCGACGCCGAAGGTGCTGGCGTCGAGCACGGTCACCGCGACCAGGGGCAGCGCCACGGCGGTGACGTTGCTGCCGACGGCGCTGGCCGTCTGCGCGGCCCAGAGCAGCCGGAAGTCCCGGTGCCGCAGCAGCCCTCCCCGGGACGCCGCCGCTGCCGCCGGCCGACCGGCGGGCCGTACCGCCGGCCCGGTCGCGGGGTCGGCGCCCGGGCGGGGCGCGTCTGCCGGCGGGGCGGCGGCGGTACCGGTCGGCGGGGTGGTGCCGGCGGGCGGCGTCACGGCGT
>NZ_WAAS01000430.1:0-3258 GCF_008806585.1 Micromonospora sp. AMSO12t | reverse complement strand
GACGCCGGGCCGGTCGCGGGCCCGCCCGGCGCCGGCGTCCGTCCCGGCTCCCGGGGGCGGGGCGCGTGGCTCGTACCCGTCGCGGCCGTGGCGTCGGCGGTGGCCGTACTCCTACTCGGTCTGCGGGCCGGCGACGCGCTCGCGGTCGCGATCCCCGGGCTGCCGGATCCGGGGCCGGTCACGGCGTGGGCGCTGCCCGTGGTCCGGCTGCTCGCCGACGGCCTCGCCACCCTGACGGTCGGGATGCTGGTGACGGCCGCCTTCCTGCTGCCCGGCGACGGGCGGAGCGTCTCGGCGTACGGCTGGCTGCTGCTGCGCCGCGCGGGCACGGCGGCGGCGGGCTGGGCGGTGGCCGCGGTGACGCTGATCGTGCTGACGGTCTCGGACCTGCTAGGCGTCCCCGTGGACGGGCTCGGCGCCCCCACCGTGGTCAGCTTCGCCACCTCGATCTCGCAGGGGCAGGCGCTGCTGCTCCAGGCGGGGCTGGCGCTGGCGGTGGCCGTGCTGGCCCGGGCTGGCGTGTCGCGCGGGCTCGCCGCCGTGACGGCGTTGGTCGCGCTGGTCGGGGTGCTGCCGCCGGCGTTCACCGGGCACGCCGCCGGGGCGGGCAACCACCAGATCGCGGTGTCCAGCCTCGCCCTGCACGTGCTGGCCGCCGCCCTCTGGGTCGGCGGGCTGGTGGCGCTGCTGATGGTCCGCCGCAGCCGGCAGCTCGCGGACGCCGCCCACCGGTACGGCCGCCTCGCCCTGGGCTGCTTCGTGGCCGTCGCGGTGAGCGGATCGGCCAACGCGGCCGTACGCCTCGGCGACGTGGCCCAGCTCTGGCAGTCCCGGTACGGCTGGCTGGTCCTCGGCAAGCTCGTCGCCCTGGCGGTCCTGGGCACCCTGGGCGCCGTGCACCGGTCGCGGACCCTGCCGGCCCTGCGTACGGGTCGACGCGGCGCGTTCGCCCGGCTTGCCGCCGGCGAGGTGGTCGTGTTCGCCGCCACCGTCGGGCTGGCGGTGGCGTTGTCCCGCAGCCCCACCCCGGTGACGCAGGACCCGCTCGACGCCGATCCGATCACCGAGCTGCTCGGCTTCCCGATGCCCGCCGCGCCGACCCCGGAACGCCTGGTGGGCCAGCCGCTGCCGGACATGTTCTTCCTGACCCTCACCGTCCTCGGCATCGGCGGCTACCTGGCCGGGGTGTGGCGGCTGCACCGGGCCGGGCACCGCTGGCCGCTGGCCCGGACCGCGAGCTGGTCGGCCGGTCTGCTGCTGCTGGCCGCCGTCACCAACCTGGGCGTGGCCCGCTACGCGTACGTGCTGTTCAGCGCCCACATGGTGCAGCACATGGTGCTGTCGATGCTGGTGCCGATCCTGCTCGTCGGCGGCGCCCCGGTCACCCTCGCGCTGCGCGCCCTGCGTCGCCCCGCCGACCCGCAGGTCCGTGGTGCCCGGGAGTGGCTTCTGCTGGTGCTGCACAGCCGGCCCGCGAGGCTGCTCACCCATCCTCTGGTCGCACTGGGCATCTACGCCGGCAGCCTCTTCGGTCTCTACCTGAGCGACCTGCTCGGCACGCTGATGCGCTCCCACCTCGGCCACCTGGCCATGCTCACGCACTTCGTGGTCGCGGGGTACCTGCTGTTTTGGGTGCTCATCGGGGTCGACCCGGGCCGGCCGAGGCTCCCCCACCCCATCCTGGTGATCATCCACCTCGCGGCGATGATGGCGCACGGCTTCTTCGGCCTCGTGCTGATGCAGACCACCAGCGTCATCGCGCCGGACTGGTACGTCGCCGTCCACCCCGACTGGGCGTCGTCGCTGCTGGAGGACCAGCGGCTGGGCGC
The DNA here is from genome assembly GCF_008806585.1 of Micromonospora sp. AMSO12t. Classification (NCBI taxonomy): domain Bacteria; kingdom Bacillati; phylum Actinomycetota; class Actinomycetes; order Micromonosporales; family Micromonosporaceae; genus Micromonospora; species Micromonospora sp. AMSO12t. Next base: position 1,429 of record NZ_WAAS01000430.1, on the reverse strand, counting down.
GGGCATCGCCTGGGCGTTCGGGGAGATCCCCGCCGCGATCGTGCTGGTCGTGCTGGTCCGCCAGTGGATCCGCGCCGACCGGCGGGAGCAGGCCCGCCTCGACCGGGCCGCCGCCCGAGCCGAGGCCACCGGCGAGCCGGACGACCTGGCCCACTACAACTCGTTCCTCGCCGCCGCCGGCCGCGCCGACGCCGCCGACTCCGGTGGTTCCGCCGCGACGTCGGCCCGTACCCCGTAGGCGTCGGCGCGCGGCCCGGAGGAGGCGGGCCGGTCAGGGCTGCGGCGGGGACGGCAGGTCGACCACCCGGGTGGCCCAGCGGGCCATCAGCGCCGGATCGTGGGTGATGAGCAGGACCCCGGCGGCGTGCTCCCGCTGGTAGTCGGTGATGACGGCCGCGAGGTGCGCCTGGGTGGAGGCGTCGAGCATGGCGGTGGCCTCGTCGCAGAGCAGGTAGTCCGGCCGGTGCACGAGCGCGCGGGCGAGGCAGGCGCGTTGCAGCTGCCCGTCGCTGACGGCGTGGGGGCGGCGGGCGAGCAGGTCGGGCGTGAGGCCGACGAGGTCGGCCAGCTCCGCCGCGCGGGCCCGCGCCTGCGCCTCGGGCGTGCCGGTGGCGCGCAGCGGTTCGGCGATGATGTCGGCGAGGCCCAGCCGGGGGTCGGTGGCCGCGCGGGGGCTCTGGAAGAGGATCGCGACGCGGGTACGGACGGCGGCGGGCAGCCGGTGCCGGGCCCCCACGATCCGGTGGCCGTCGAGGGTGACGTGCCCGGCCTCGGGGGCGTGCAGCAGGGCCAGCACCCGGGCGAGGGTGGACTTTCCGCTGCCCGAGGGCCCGCGCAGGCCGACCGTCTCGCCGGGGGCGACGCGCAGGTCGACGCCGTCGAGGACGCGCCGGCCACCGTAGGAGACGGCGACCTCGTGGGCGGCGAGCGCGGTGGTGGTCATGCCGGCGGTGCTGCTCATGGCCGGTGCTCCGGCGGTGCTGGGCACGCCGGCAGTGCTGGTCATGCCGGCAGTGCTGGTCATGCCGGCGCTCCGAGGGTCAGCGGGTGGTGACAGGCGATCCGGGCCGGGGCGCCCGCCGAGGGCGCGGGCGGGGTGCGGCAGACGTCGGTGGCGCGGTCGCAGCGCGGGGCGAAGGCGCAGCCGGGAGGCAGGTCGGTGAGCATCGGCGGGTGGCCGGGTACCGGCCGGAAGGCCCGCTCGGGCAGGGCGTCGAGCAGGCCGGCGGTGTAGGGGTGGGCGGGTGCCGCGAAGAGTTCGGCCGTCGGCCGCCGCTCCACGATCCGGCTGGCGTACATGACGGCGACCGTGTCGGCGACCCGGCGGGCGGCGGCCAGGTCGTGGGTGATGAGCAGGACGGCGCCGCCGGCGTCGCAGCGGCGGCGCAGCAGGTCGAGGGTGTGGTCGACCAGGGGCCGGTCGAGGCCC
>NZ_WAAS01000429.1:0-3258 GCF_008806585.1 Micromonospora sp. AMSO12t | reverse complement strand
GGGCACCCCGCAGGAGGTGTGGGTGCATGGTGGGTGTCATTGGGTTGGCAGTGTGGAGTTGCTGGTCAGGCATTGTCGGGTGGTGGTGGGGCATGAGACCGTCATCCGGGTCCGATGAACGGCGCACACACGGTGCGGGAACGGCGCCCCGCACCGGTGCGGATCGGTAACGACGTGGACCGGGACACGTTCTCTCCCGTCGCCGCCCGACTGCCCGGCGCCACCGTTCCCCACATCCGGGCGTGGAAAGAACCGCGTGCCACGGCAGGGCCGCGCGCCGGCGCGCGCGACGATTCCGCGCGACGCATTGACGGGAGTCGCCAGCCCGTGAATGTGCCGGGGGCGGGCGACCCGGGGGCGCGGAATGGTCGACCCTCGCGCCGGGAGGCGAATGGCGGCCTCGTGGGGACACGCACCGATCGGTCAGGTGCGAATGGTGCCACGCCCGACCGCGGGGCTTGACACCGCGGTCGGTGATGCGGGCCGGTCGGGATGCACGGCGCCGGACGGGGCCTGCGCAGGCGGGTGTCACCGCCGGCGGACGGGCGTCCGCCGGGCGCGCCCCGGACACGCTGGTGCGGCCACCGCGCAGACGCGGTGGTGCGGCTATCGCACGGACGTGGTGGTGGGGCTACCGCGCAGACGCGGTGGTGCGGCTACCGCGCAGACGCGGTGGTGCGGCTACCGCGCGGACGCGGCGGTGCGGCTATCGCACGGACACGCTGGTGGAGCTACCGCACGGAAGTGGTGGTGGGGCCACCGCACGGACACGGTGGTGCGGCTGCCGCGTTCCGGCGCCGGTCACCACCGCGTCCCACGGTCCGTCGTCGACGAGCTGGCCCGTGCGTACGGGCCAGCTCGTCGACCTTCGGTCGGGCCGTCAGTTGCCGCTGTCGAGCACGTTCCCGTCGTGCGGGCGCAGGGCCCGGGAACGCCGGAAGTCGCGGTGCACGAAGATCCGCTGGAGCCACCGGTCGTAGCCGTCGTAGCGGGGCGTGAACTCGGTCCGCCCGTGCAGGGCCAGCCGGTTGTCGACGAACGCGAGGTCGCCGGGCTCCAGGATGAACGTCCGGCGGACGGTGCGCAGCGCGTCGCCGAGCACCGACAGCGCCTGCGTGGCCTCCGGGTCGAGGGGGAACGAACTCTGGAAGTCGACCTGGACGTCCGGGTCCTCGGGGCTGCCGCTGAGGATGCCGTGCGGTTCCGGCGCGCTGCGCAGGTCGCCGAACGACGCCGGCGGCTCGGTGACGAACCGTGGCTCGTGCAGCACCTTGCGGACCTGCTCGGACAGCAGGGGCAGCGCGTTGCGGATCGACGTCACCTGCAACCCGGCCACGTTGTCGTGGTCGTTGCGCAGGCAGTGCAGCCCGACGTAGTCCGGACGGTAGACGTGGAAGGCGTTCTCCACGTGCATGGACAGCGTCACCGAGCCCGCGTTGCCCTGGAACTTCTCCATGCCCGGCACCGGCACGACGTCCTGCACCAGCGCGCCGCTCTTCTCCTCCTTGAAGGCGATGAGCTCCCCGAGTTGCAGCCCGAGCAGCACCTGCGCGGCGGCGGGCACGGTGGACTCGCGCTGCGCCGAGCCGGCCACCGTGGGCGTGCACGGCAGCTCGTCGGCGTCCACGGGCAGGTTCCGCACCAGCAGCACGGCGTCGGGCCCGGGATCCCAGGCGAAGCGCCGCACCATCTGGCGCAGGCGTACGGGCAGGTTGCTGGAGAGTTCGCGGGCCGTTTCGAGCCAGGCGGCCGAGTCCACCAGGCGCGGCGGTCGGCCCGCCAGGTAGCGGGCGATCGTGTCGACCTCGATGTTCTCCTCGCGGGTCAGGACGATCGATCGGTCTGTACTGCGTGTGGGCTGGACGTCGACGGTCACGCCGAGCCTCCTCTGCTGAGGTCCGAGACGGTGTGGGGGTTGAGCGATCGGTCAGTCGTCGTCCTCGTCGTCGTCCCAGAACGCGTCCTGCAGGTGCTCCGCGAGCTGCCGTGGCGTCGGGTTGGCGAACAGGTCGGCGAGCTGTACCGGCATCGACAGTTCGGTCCGCACCCGCTGCACGAGCTGGGCGCCCAGCAGCGAGTGGCCACCGCTGGCGAAGAAGTTCGAGTCCGCGTGCAGGCCCGGCCGGTCGAGCATCTCGGTCCAGATCCCGACCAGGGCGGCGGTCGTCTCGTCCGGCGGGTCGACCTCGGCCGCCGCCCGCGCCGCCGCGAGCGCGACGAGGGCCGCGCGGTCCACGGTGCCCGCCACGGTGACCGGCAACTGGCTCAGCACGACCAGGTCGGGCGTGAGCGGCAGGGCGGCACGGGCGTGCTCGCGCAGCCGCTCCGCCACGTCGAGCTTGCGGGACTCGACGAACGCGACGACCGTGCCGTCCTGCGCGTCGCCGGTGGACCCGACGGCGGCGACCGCCTCCACGTCCGGGTGGGCGGCGAGGACGGACTCGATGTCGCGGAGGTGGATCCGCTGGCCGGCGACGCGTACGTGGGCCGACAGGGGGCCGACGACGTCGATCCGGCCGTCCGGCAGCAGTCGCGCGAGATCCCCGGTGCGGTGGAACCGCCCGTGCGTGGGGTGCTCGCCGAACCGGGCGGCGGTCAGCTCCGGCCGGCCGTGGTAGCCGGCGGCCAGCGTGTCGCCCGCGACGCACAGCTCCCCGCGTACGCCGATGCCCAGCTCGTGATCGGTGCCGGGCTCGGTGACGAACACGCGGGTCGCCGGGAGGACACCGGTGCCGTCCCGTCCGCCGTCGAGCGCGGCGTACCCGGCGACGCCGGGCGTGGTGTAGCCGTGGTGCGGCGTGCAGCCGGTGGCGCGCAGCTGCGCGGCGAGCGGGCGGGGGAGCGGTTCGTGGGCCACCAGGACGGCCCGGCCCGCGAGCCGGGCGCCCGCGTGCTCGACCACCTGGCGCCACACCGCCGGCGACGCCTGCACCACGGTCACGTCGTGCCGCTGGACCAGCTCGCCGAGCGCGTGGCCGTCGGCGCGGGCCTGGTCGGGGGCGACGACGACCCGGCCGCCGGTGGTCAGCGCGACCAGCAGCTCCGTCAGCGCCGCGTCGGTGGCGGCGCTGCCCAGCCAGGCGGTGACGGCCGGCCCATTGGCGGCGACCCGCTCGGCGAGCCGCGCGACGGCGCAGGCCAGCGCCCGGTGGGTGACGGTCACCGCGAGCGGGGCGGGCGCGTCGAGGTCGTACTCCAGGTAGGCCACCGCGTCGAGGTCGACAGCGGACGGCGCGTCGGTGCGGACCGCGTCGGTGG
>NZ_WAAS01000428.1:0-3283 GCF_008806585.1 Micromonospora sp. AMSO12t | reverse complement strand
CGGGTCCCCCGCGGCGGCCCCGCCCCCGGTCTTCTACGTCGCCCCGGGGAACCCCGCGGCGGCGGAGGCGGACCGGCGGGAGGCGCTGGGCCGGACCGCCGACGCGGCGGCGCTGCGCCGGATCGGCGCGCGACCCAGCGCGAAGTGGCTGACCGGCGGGCCGGCGGTCCGCGACGAGGTCGACGCGTACCTGGGGCAGGCGGCGCTCGCCGGCCAGACGCCGGTGCTGGTCGTGCACAACATCCCGGACCGCGACTGCGCCCGCCAGGGCACCGGCGGGGCCAGCGGCCCGGCGGAGTACCAGCGCTGGATCCGCGACCTCACGGCGGGCGTCGAGGGCCGGCCGGTCACCGTGGTCCTCGAACCCGGGGCGGTGCCGGACGCCGTACGGGGCTGCGTCCGCGACCCCGACGGGCGGCTCACGCTGCTGCGGGACGCCGTCACCGTGCTCCGCAGCACCGGCAGCGCCCGGGTCTACGTGGACGCGGGGCACCCCGGCTGGATCTCCGACGTCGCCGCGCTCACGGCGGCGCTCGACCGGGCGGGGGTCGGCGAGGCCGACGGCTTCGCGCTCAACGTGGCCAACTTCTTCGGCACCGCGCAGAACGTCCGCTACGGCCACCGCATCTCCGACGCCCTCGGCGGCGGCACCCGCTTCGTCGTCGACACCAGCCGCAACGGCAACGGCCCCCACGCGGGTGCCACCGTGGACGGCGCGCCCAGCTGGTGCAATCCGCCGGGACGGGCGCTCGGTCAGGAGCCGACGGCCGATCCCGGCCTGCCCCGGGTGGACGCGCTGCTCTGGGTCAAGTACCCGGGCGAGTCCGACGGCGCCTGCCGCCCCGGGGAGCCGGACAGCGGCGTCTGGTGGCCCGAGTACGCCCTCGGTCTGGCCCGGCGCGCCGGCTGACCCGACCGACCTTGGCGGGCCGGCCAGCCCCGCCGCCCGCCTGCTCAGCCCCGCCAGGCCGGTCGGCCCGGCCGGCGGACCCGGTCAGGCCGTGCCGCCGCGTTCGGCCGGCGCCAGGCCGGTGCGCCGCAGCTTCTGCCAGCCCAGCCGGCCGCCGGTCAACGCGGTGACCACCGACTGGAGCATCACCAGGTACATCAGTTGCCGGTAGACGAACTGCTGGAGCGGCAGCACCCACAGCACGCCCAGCTTCTCCCGGTCCAGCCGGAACGCCACCACGGCGGTCAGCGTCTGCAACCCGAGCATGGCCAGCCAGGCCACGGCCGTGGCGGTGCGGTCCAGGAAGAACAACCCGTACAGGGCCAGCAGGTCGATCACCGGCGCCAGCAGGGGCAGCAGCACCCCGAAGAGGCTGAGGAAGGCCAGGCAGCGGCGGGTGAACCGGCCGGACGCGCCCCGGTCGAGCAGGGACCGCCGGTGCTTCCACATCGCCTGCATGGTGCCGTAGCTCCACCGGTAGCGCTGCTTCCACAGCTGCCCCATCGTCGCCGGCGCCTCGGTCCAGGCGCGCGCCGTCTCCTCGTACACCACCTTCCAGCCGGCCCGGCCCAGCGCCATGGTGATGTCGGTGTCCTCGGCCAGGGTGTCGTCGGTCATCCCGCCGGCGTACACCAGCGCCTGCCGCCGGAAGCCGCCGATGGCCCCCGGCACCGTCGACATGCAGCGCATCGACTCGTAGAGGCGACGGTCGAGGTTGAAGCCGATCACGTACTCGATGTGCTGCCACTTGGCGATCAGGCTGTCCCGGTTGCCCACCTTGACGTTGCCGGCCACCGCGCCGACCTGCGGGTCCGCGAACGGCTGCACCAGCCGTCGGACGGCGTCCGGTTCGAGGACGGTGTCGCCGTCGACCATCACGATCAGGTCGTGCCGGGCCAGCGCGACGCCGGTGTTCAACGCGCTCGGCTTGCCGCCGTTGGGCTTGCGGACCACCCGGACGTTCGGCAGGCCGAGCCCTTCGGCGATGTCGGCGGTGCCGTCGGTGGAGCCGTCGTCGACGACGACGACCTCGATCCCCCCGGGATGGTCGCCGGTGGCCAGCGACCGGACCGCCGCCGCGATCCCCTCCTTCTCGTTGTACGCCGGGACGATCACCGACACCGGGTCGGTGACCGGCGGCCCCCAGGTCCAGTCGCGGGCCCGCCGCCGCCGGGCGTGCCGCCCGGCGAGCAGGAAGAGCAGCGCGGTACGCCCGACCGTGAGCATCCCGACGGCGACGAAGATCAGCCCGAAGCCGCTCATCGTCCGGTCCGCGCCCCGCACCGCCCAGACCAGTACCCGCCCCCGCAACCGCTCCCCGGCGGAGGCGGTCGGATTGCCGGTCACCTCGTGCCGCACCCCCGCGTCGGCCAACGCCTGGTTCAGCCCGCCGGTGACGGTGGCGAACTGGTACCCGCGCGCCTTCATCAACGGGATGAACCGGTCCAGCGCCTCGACGGTCTGCGAGCGGTCGCCGCCGGCGTCGTGCCACAGCGTGATCGCGCCCGCGTACCCGGACGGCGTGACGTTCTCGACGATCCGCTCGACGCCCGGCAGCGCCCAGTCCCGGCTGTCGGTGTCGTTGAGCACCGTCAGGTAGCCCAGGTCGCCGGCCTCGGTGACCAGCGGCCAGTCCCGGTCGTTCAGCGCGTCGGCGTGCGACGAGTACGGGAACCGCACCAGCGAGCTGCGGATCCCCGCCGCGCCGGCGACCGCGAGCTGGGTCTGGGCGTACTCCATGCGGCGCCGCCAGCCCGGCATGGTGGTCAGGTCGGGATGGGTGAAGGTGTGCACCCCGATCTCGTGCCCGGCCGCCGACATCTCCCGCACCAGCTCGGGATGCCGGGCGACCTGCGCCCCCAGCACGAAGAAGGTGGCGCTGACCTGGTGGGCGTCCAGCACCCGGAGCACCTCGCGGGTCCAGTTCGGATCCGGGCCGTCGTCGAAGGTCAGCGAGAGGGTGCGGGGCGGCAGCCGGTAGGAACGGGTCCGCTCGTCCCCGGCGCTGATGATCGGTCCCCCGTTCACCACCTCGTCGGGCACCCGGTCCTGGCCGGCGCCGGCCGGCTGGCGCTCGGGCACGAAGGCGGCGTCCGCGTACGCCCCGACGAAGAGCACGCCGGCCAGGACGACGAGCAGCATGCCGAGCACGGTCCAACTGGGCGGCGGCGCGACCCGCCGGACCCGGCCGTGGCGGCGGGCGGTCGTCCGGGGCCGGCGCGGACGGAAGCGGTCAGGCATCGTCGTCCGGTTCCACGGGAGCGGGCGACAGCGGCAGGTCGACGTCCGGGGACGGTTCCACGGGTGGCGGCTCGGAGGCCGGCGGGGCGGGCG
>NZ_WAAS01000427.1:0-3285 GCF_008806585.1 Micromonospora sp. AMSO12t | reverse complement strand
CGTGCCGCCCACCACCCCGCCGCCGTCCGGCGACTGCGCCGCGACGGTGTCGCTGAACTCGTGGAACGGCGGCTTCGTCGCCACGGTACGCGTCACCGCAGGCGCCGCGGCGATCAACGGCTGGGCGGTCGCCCTCACCCTGCCGGGCGGCGCGACGATCACCAACACGTGGAGCGCGCGCGCCACCGGGACCAGCGGCGCCGTGACGTTCCGCAACGTCGACTACAACGCCCGACTCTCCGCCGGAGCCACCACCGAGTTCGGCTTCCAGGGCACCGGGACCGGCCCGACCGGCACGCCCACCTGCACCGCGAGCTGACCCGTCCGACGGCCCGGCGCGGGGAACCACCCGCGCCGGGCCGCCGACGCCGTATGCACCTTCCGCCCGCCCGGGCTCTGCGGTGTCCGCCCTGGATGGTCGTCGGGACTGCCGGAGCCCCAGCCGACCGTGGTGCCGGTCCTCCGGCACTTGCCCTCAAGTCCACTTCAACTTCTACCGTCGACACGGCAGGTTCGATCGAGCGGATCAGGGCGTGGTTGGTATGAGCGTGAAGCGGACGGTACTGGTGACCGGGGGGACCGGGCGAGTGGGCGGGCAGGTCGTCGCCCGGCTCGTCGAGGCCGAGGGCGTGCGGGTGCGCGTGTTGTCCCGCGATCCGGCGAGGGCATCGGCGGCCCTGGGGCCGCAGGTGGAGGTGGTCGGCGGTGATCTCACCGTGCCCGACGGCCTGAGCGCCGCGCTGGACGGTGTGGATGCGCTGTTCCTCGTCTTCCCGTCGGTCACGGCCGACCATGCGGCAGGTCGGTTGGTGGCGACGCTGGCCGAGCGGGTCGGGCGCATCGTCTATCTGTCCACTCACGGCGTGCCGGACGACCCCGACGGTGCCGCTGGGCCGGACGGGACCATCCTGGGCTCCCACGCCCATCTGGAGGGCCTGCTCGCAGGATCGGCCGCCGAGTACGCCTTCCTGCGCTCCAGCGGCTTCGCCGCGAACACCCTGGCGTGGGCGCCGCAGATCCAGCAGTCGGACGTACTGCGGTGGTTCGTTCCCCAGGCCAGACGGGCCCTGGTGCACGAGGCGGACCTCGGGGCGGTGGCGGCGCGGCTGCTGACGGACGATCGGCACCAGCGCGCGGCCCACCACCTGACCGGCCCCGAGCAACTGACGCAGGTCGATCAGCTCGCGGCGATCGGTGCCGCGCTCGGCCGGACACTGCGTTACGAGGAGATGGACTCCGCACAGGCCGCCGCCGAGCTCTTCCCCACGATGCCGGCGGGCGTAGCCGCCGCGATCATCGCCGGCCACGCGGCGATGATCACGCACCCCGAGCCGGTCACCGACACCGTCCGGCATCTGCTGGGCCGGCCCGCACTGACGTTCGCGCAGTGGGCTCGCGACCACGTCGAGGACTTCACCGGCCGGCGGTAGGGGCCGCCCGGCCGCTCGCGGGTCATGTCGAAGACGGGCGCCCGGCTCCGTCCTCGAGGGTGACGGGGCTGTTCCGCCGTGCGGGCGGAGCGGCGGAACCAACGATCGGTAGGAGCCGGGATGCGGAAAGTGATCGCGAACGAGTGGATGACGCTGGACGGGGTGGTGCAGGCTCCCAGCTATCCCGACGAGGATCTGACCGGTGGCTTCCAGCACGGCGGCTGGCATGCCCACTACTTCGACGACCTGTCGATGGGCTGGGTGATCGAGAACGTACGCGGCGCGGGCGGCTACCTGTTGGGACGGGGCACGTACGAGATCTTCGCGGCCCACTGGCCGAACGCGCCGGAGGAGCAGCAGGTGCTCGCCGGGCCCCTGAACGCGCTACCGAAGTACGTCGCCTCGACGACTCTCGACGAGCCGCTCGGCTGGTCGAACTCGACACTGCTGCCAGACGACATCGAGGCGGCCGTGCGCGCGCTGAAGGCCGAGACGGGGAAGGACCTGCATCTGATCGGCAGTCCCGGTCTCTTCCAGACCCTGCTGGACCTCGGCCTGGTCGACGAACTCCGGGTGATGATCGATCCGCTGGTGGTGGGCGGCGGCGGCAAGCGCCTGTTCGGCGCCGACGGCGCACACCGTCCGCTGCGGCTGGCCGACAGCCAGGTGACCAGCACGGGCGCGATCATCGCGACCTACGTCGCCACGAACCCGAGTCGACCGGGTGGCGGCAGGTCGCCGAACTCGCCCAGTGCGAGTGGCCGGCGATAGTGCTGGCTGTGCCGTTGTGTATCCGAGGTGGACGAGTCCACTGATCGTCGCCCACGTCGCCGTTCTCCTGCCGGTCGCTCGACACCAGGCGGCTCCCCACCGGCTTGGGCTCCTCTCAGCCGGCGCCGAAGCAGACGAACGCGGCGGCGGTGGCATGGGCGCCACCACCACCGGCGGTGTCGAACGCGCGCTGGGCCTCGGCGAGCGCCACCGCCGGCGGAGCACCGGCATGCATCCGCCGGTGCAGGTCCAGCATCAGCGCGGTGGTCAGGTCGGCCGGGACCGGCAACACGGTGGCGATCAGGCTGCGGGTGCCCAGGGCCAGCAGCACGGCGGTGAAGCCCATCACCTCGTCGCCCGGCCGGACGCCGGAGAGGCCGGAGTCGCACGCGGAGAGCACCACGCAGCCCGGTGGGCGGGTCAGCCGCTCCAACTCGTACGCGGTCAACGGCCCGTCGGCCAGTTCGAGGGTGGAGAAGAGCGGGTTGTCGGCGCGGAAGGCGCCGTGCGCGGCGATGTGCGCCAGCCCGGCCCCGTTCAGCGCGTCGGTGACCGCGTCGGCGGTGGCGGCGCAGCCGGTGAGGGGGCGGGAGCCGGGCAGGGCCGCGCCGAGCTGACGTACCTCGGTCTCGGCGGCGGGCAGCCGGGGCCCGGCCACCAGCACCGGCGGGCCGGCCGGGACGATCCGCCCGACGGCGCGCAACCAGACCGTCGCCGAGGGCGCCACCGTCACCGGCCGGCCGGCGCAGGTCGGCAGGCCCGACCAGGGCACGGCGTGCAACGCGGCGATCGGGACGATCACCAGTGGCCGGTCGCGCAGCAGCCGGCGTACCGGGTCGAAGAGCTGCTGGTCCAGCGCGGTGGTGGCGAACTCGACCCCGGCCCGGGCACTGGCCGAGTCGCCGGTGGTGACCAGCCGGCGCAGGCCGAACCGGTGCAGGCGGGCCCGGCCCAGCGCCTCGTCGAGCGGGCCGAGGTCGTGCAGGCTGGTCCGACCGTCGCGGACCAGTACCGCCCGCAGCCGTGGCCCGTGCGCCACCAGCTCCAGCAGCACGGCGTCACCGAGCGCGGCGGCGAGGGCGCC
>NZ_WAAS01000426.1:0-3312 GCF_008806585.1 Micromonospora sp. AMSO12t | reverse complement strand
CCCGGCGGCCACCCCTGCCACCACGACGTCACCGGCTTCCGGTAGCCCAGCGGCATTCGGTTTGGCCGCGTCGTCGGCTGCCGAAGGAGACGAGGCGGGCGGTGAGTTGACCTCGCGGTCGCTGACGGCGGCGCTGTCGCGGGTCGGGTCGATCGACTCACCCCGGGGTGCCTGGCAGTTCGGGCCGACCAACCACACCCCCGTGCAGGCGTACTACCTGCGCGAGGTCGCCCAAGACGGGCAGGTGTGGGTCAACCGCACCGTGCAGACGCTCACCACCCTCGGCTCCTGAGAACGAAGGACAGACACGATGACCACGACCACCGCCGGCGAGCAGATCGCCGGGTACATGTTCGACAACGCCACCGACGAAGCCAAGAACCAGCTTCGCCACCTCGGGGAGATCCTCGACGCCGGCACCCGCCGGATCCTGGTCGAGGCCGGCTTGGCGCCGGGCTGGAGCGTCACCGACGTCGGTGCCGGGGCGGGCACGCTGACCGCCTGGCTGTCCGACCAGGTCGCCCCGGGCGGGCACGTGACCGCCGTGGACCTGGACCCTCGCCACATCCCCACCGGCCCCAACATCACTGTGCGGGCTGGAGACATTCGGCACCTGAAGCTGGAGGGCTCGCAGCAGGCGGTCGTGGCGCGGCTGGTGCTGATGCACCTGCCCGAACGGGAGCAGGTCCTCGCCCGACTTACTGAAGCCCTCGCTCCGGGCGGGGTGCTCGTGGTGGCCGACTGGGACTGCACCTGGCGGGACATGATCCGCCGCAGCCCCCACCAGCGTGCCACCGAGCTGCTCGAACAGTTCCACGACGGCTTGCTCGCCTTCGGCGAGTCGCGTGGGGCGGACATGGGATGGGCCAAACGGGCACCGGAGGCGATGCTGCGCGCCGGCCTGGCCGATGTCGAGAGCCACATCGAGTCCCGGTCGTGGCGCGGCGGCACCGGCATCTGCCTGCTGCACCGCTCCAACTCCATCCAGCGCGAGGCCGAATTGCTCGACGCCGGCATGACCCGCGAGGACCTGACCGAGCTGCGGGAGGTGCTGATGGACCCGGAGCTGCTGCTGTCGGGCTACCTGATGCACACCACCGTCGGCCGCCGCATCACCCAGGCCTGATCGGCAAAACCAGAGAAAAAGGGGGAGTGTCGTGGGCTGGAGCGGGCTCGTCAACGCCTACACGATCACCGCACTGGATGGTGTCGCGTACGGGTTGCTGCTGTTCACCATCGCCGCCGGACTGACGTTGATCTTCGGCGTTGCCGGGGTGTTCAGCATGGCTCACGGCACTCTCTACCTCGCTGGGGCCTACCTTGCCTGGCACTACGCCGACGGCGGCTGGACCGGTCTTGCTCTCGCGCTGGCCGCCGCCGTGCTGCTCGGCAGCCTCGGGGGAGCAGGTCTGGCCGCCGCGGTGCGCCCGCTGACCGACCGACCGTTGGATCAGGTGCTGGCCACGCTCGGCATCGCCTACATCGCCGCCGACCAGTTCAGCTTCGTGTTCGGCGCCGAGCCGCGCTCGGTTGATCCGCCCCGGGCGGTCGCCGGCTCGGTGAGCCTGGGCGGTTTCCAGTACCCGGTCTACCGGCTGCTGTTCATCGCGGTCGGCCTCGCGGTGGTGGCGGCGCTGTTCATGCTCGTCGAGCGGTCCCGCGCCGGAGCGGTCGTGCGGGCGGTGGTCGCCGATGCGGGCATGGCCGCCGCCACCGGCCTACGCACCGGCATCGTCCGGACCGGGGTGTTGGTGGGTGGGGGAGTCCTCGCCGTGACCGCCGGGGTCCTCGGCGCACCGGTTATCGGCCCCTCGCCGGGGGTGGACACCACCATCCTGGTCTACTCGTTGATCGTCTGCGTCGTCGGCGGTCTCGGCAGCATCCGCGGCGCACTGCTCGCCGCCCTCGGCGTCGGGCAGATCCTCACCCTCGGCGTCGCCCTCGTCCCTGGGGCCGCCGCATTCGTTCTCGCCGCCGCGATGCTCGCCGCGCTTACCCTCCGTCAGCGCACCGCACTGCCGGGACGGCCCGCATGACCACCACCCTCACTCCCACCCCCGCGTCCACTGGCACCCCGGCTCGCCGGCCGGTTCGGCTGCCGTCCTGGGCCCTACCGACGATCGGGGCCCTAGGCTTGGCGGCAGCGGTGGGACTGCCGTGGCTGGTCAACGCCTACCTGATCTCCCTTGCCGCCACCGCCCTGGTCATGGCCGTGCTCGCGATGAGCACCCAACTCCTGGCCGGCCTCGCCGGGCTCGCGCCGCTGGGACAGGCCGCCTACCTGACCGTCGGCGCCTACACCGCCGCGAGCATCGCCACGCTGACCAGCCTCGGCCCGGTCCACCTACTCGCGGCTGCCGCCGCCGGGGCCCTCGCCGCCGCCGTGACCGGCCTGTTGGCGGTGCGTGCCCGGGGCACCACCTTTCTCATGGTCACCTTCGGCCTCGGCGAGCTCATCCACGCCGCCGCGAACCAGTGGGCCCCGGGCGGCAACGAAGGCGTCCACATCCCACCCGCCATCGCGCTGCCCGGCCTGACCGCGATGGTGCGCCCCGGCTGGGTGTACCTGTACGTGCTCGCCGCCACGCTGCTCATCGGCGTCGTCGTCGCCATCCTCGTCCGGACCCGCTTCGGCCTGCTGCTGCGCGGCATCGCCGCCCACGAACCCCGAGTACAGGCAGCAGGACACCACACCAGCCGACTTCTGCTCGTCGCGTACACGCTCGCCGGGGGGATCGCCGGCGCGGCCGGAGCCCTACTGATCGCGGTCACCCGGTACGTCTCACCCGCCGACGCCGCCATGGGCATCTCCGCCCTCGCCCTGGCCGCCGCGCTCATCGGATCCGGCAGCATGGCCGGCGCCTGCGCCGCCGCGATCCTCCTCGTCGCCGCCCGCGACTGGATTGGCGGACTACTCGGCGGCCACGGCCCCACCCTGCTCGGCCTGGCATTTCTGCTGCTGGCCTACCTACCCCGGCACCGCCTTGCCGGCCTCACCACCCGACTCCCCGGGAGGCGGACATGAGCGTCCCCCTGCTGCGTGTGGACACCGTCAGCCGCTCCTACGGATCCCGCCGCGCTGTCGACAAGGTCAGCGTCGACCTGGAGGCCGGGGCCCGACACGCGATCATCGGCCCCAACGGCGCCGGCAAGTCCACGCTGCTGCACCTCGTCGCCGGCACACTGCGCCCCACCGCCGGCCGCATCCACTACGCCGGCCACGACATCGGCCGCTGGCCTGCCCACCGCCGCGCCCGCGCCGGCATCGCCCGCACCTGGCAACACCCCGCCCTCGCCCGCCCACTCACCGCC
>NZ_WAAS01000425.1:0-3360 GCF_008806585.1 Micromonospora sp. AMSO12t | reverse complement strand
GGCCGGGCCTTCGCTGGGCCGATGCCGCCCGCCGTCGGGTCGTGTCCGTGGCGGGTGGCGAGGGTGTTGGCGCGGTCGCGTAGCTCGACGGCGGGGTGTTCGGCGGCGACGGCGATGACCTCGGCGACCTGGGCCGCCCGGTCGCGGTGGTGGCGGGCCAGGCGGTCGAGCCAGGTGAGTTGGGCCTTGACGAGTGCCTTGTCCGGTCGCAGCAGCACGTCGCGGGAGGTGTCGAGGACGGTGTCGATCTCGAGGTCGGGCAGGTCCCGTAGTGCCTTCTGCGCCATGGTGGCGGCCGGCGCCGGCGCGTCGGCGAGCAGGCGGAGGTAGTCGGTGGCGCGGGTGGCGACCTCGGTGGTGGTGGGTTCGAGTTCGGTGAGCAGGATGGTGAAGGCGCGCAGGGCCGACGCCCGGTCGCCGCGCAGCAGCCGGCCGATCGCGCCGTCGATCAGGATCGTCCGGTCGATGGTCCCTTCGGTGGCGAGCTGAGCCAGCGCGGTCGGCAGGACGTGGCGTCGTCGTTCGTCCCAGGTCGTGGTGACCTCGTCGAACGTCATGCGCAGGCCGAGGCCGTCGATCTCGAACAGGCGGGGCAGCATGGCGTGGAGGAACGGGTCGTCGCGGAGCCGTTCGATCAGGGTTGCCGGTCGGCCGGCGCGTCGCCGGTCGGGCAGTTGCACCGAGTCCAGCCACAGTTCGACGAACCGGTCGTTGGCCGGTGCTGTCGTCCCGGTGACGCGCAGCAGCGCGGCGGCGAACCGCCAGTGTTCGATCCCGGTCTGCTGGTTGATCTTCGTGGCCAGCCGGTGCGCCAGGTCGCCGAGCCAGGTGATGCCACGTTCCTCGGCGACCGTGGACATCAGGGCGGCGGCGCGTTCGCCGTCGGGGTTGACCGTGTTGCGGGCGAGGATCGTCGCGGCCTGCGCGGCGGTGGGTAGGCAGCCGACCACGGCGACGGCCAGGGCGGTGCCGGAGCCGGCCGTCCACCAGGTGGTGCGTTGCCGCTGCTTGAACCAGGTCGTCACCTCGGCGCCGATCTCCCGGCGGCGCTGCTCCGGCAGCCCGGCCAGGGCCGCCACGATCTGGCTGGCGGAGGCGTTCTGGATGAGGTCGAACAGGTCGCTGGTGCCGCCGGCGGCCAGTTCCCGTCGCCGCCGTACGGCGCTGTTGATGAACGCCTGCTGTGCGTTTCTCACACCCGTTCCTCCGCCCGCGCGGCGGTCGACATGCGGGTGGCCAGCGCGTGCCGGCACGGCCCTCGTTGGCCGCGATGCTTGGCCCACCAGGGGCAGGTGCAGGTGAAGTCGCCGTCGGGCAGTTGGCGGACCCGGTAGACCTGGTCGCCGCTGTGGACGGTGGCGGTGGTGGCGGTGTCGAGGTGGACGGCGCCGGCGTCGCGCAGTGCCCGGGCGCCGACGAGGCGGGGGTTGTCGCGTTCGGCGCGGCCCGCGTCGTAGGGCATGACCCGGTGGAAGTACGCGGCCTCGGAGACGTCGTAGCCGACGCGGCCGGCGGTGCCGAGCTGGGCGAGCGCGGCGCGGACGCGGGCCGGGTCGAGGCCGGTGTCGGTGGCCAGCCGGTCGACGTCGATGGTGGGATCCCAGGAGAGTACGGCGGCGACGAGGTTGGCGTCGTCGGCGACATCGTCGCTGGCGAGGGCGGTGAGGGCGGCGCCTTCGCCGGAGAATCCGCGGTACGGCTCGGGTGAGAGGGTGAGGGAGAGGCGCAGGGCGCCGGTGTCCAGTTCCCAGGTGCTCGGTGTGGGTGCCGAGCCGGTGGCGACGGTTGGTCCGTACACGCGCAGGGTCTGGGCGAAGCGCAGCATGGCGCGGAGGGCGGTGAGTCGGCTCGCTCCGGCCAGGCAGACGGCGCCGGGGACGGGTCGGGAGGTCAGTCGCAGGGATCGGCCGGCGGGCACCGCCCAGAGGACCGAGCGGTCGCTGGTGGTGGGGAGTCGGCGCAGGAACGTGGCCGCCTCGGTGGCGGGGATCTCGGCGTGGGGTTCGAAGGTGGCCGACAGGATCTGCACCTCGGCGAAGCCGCGCAGCCAGCGCGCCGGGAGGGGGACCTTCTTCTCCACGATGGGGCCGTTCATGGTGGCGACGGTCAGGTCGTCGGGGCCGACGGACAGGTGCAGTGGGTCGAGGCCGCCGACGCGGGCCAGTGCCTCGCGAAGTGGGTTGTTGACGTCGACGTTGGTGGTGCCGTGCTCGATCACGTCGCCGTCGAGGCCGGCGGGCAGGGTGTCGAGGCGGGCGTAGACGCCGCAGCAGCCGGAGAAGGATTCGAACCGGAGCCGGTCGCGGCTGCCGGTGACCACCGGGTCGAGGCTGGCGGGGCTGACGGGCCGGTGGTAGCGGGTGCGGGCGACCTCGGCGACGGCGAGCAGGCCGGCGGCCGCCGCCTGGGGGGTGGTGAGGAACCCGGTGAAGAATCGGGGGTGGGGTGCGGGTCCGCCGCTGGTCTGCAGGCCGAGGCCGTCGCTGGCGAGGGTGGAGGATCCGAGGTACCGGTACGTCTGCGTTGCGCTCACGTCGGCGGACGGTAGTGCAGACCACCGACAGGAAGCAGCGGGTCAGAGACCGCCGGCGACGCGTAGGACGGTGCCGGTGGTGTAGGTGGCGTCGGGGCCGAGCAGCCAGGCGATGGCGCCGGCGACCTCGTCGGGTTCGCCGGGGCGGCCCAGTGGGATGCGGGCGGCGGCCCGCTCGGGTCGGTCGGGTTGGCCGGAGAGGGCGTGGATGTCGGTGCGGATGATGCCGGGGGCGACGGCGTTGACGCGGATGCCGCGGGGGGCGAGTTCCTTGGCGAGGCCGGTGGTGAGGGTGTCGGTGGCGGCCTTCACGGCGGCGTAGTGCACGTACTCGCCGGGGCTGCCGAGGGTGGCGGCGGCGGAGGAGACGTTGACGATGGCGGCGCCGTCGCTCATCCGGCGGGCGGCCTGCTGGGCGCAGAGGACGTAGCCGATGAGGTTGACGTCGACGACGTGGCGCAGGTCGGTGGGGTCGAGGTCGACGAACGCGCCGATGGGGCTGGTGACGCCGGCGTTGTTGACCAGGCCGGTGATCGGGCCGAGGTCGGCGGCGGCGTCGAACAGGGCGGTGACCTGCTCGGGGTCGCGGGTGTCGGCGGGCACGGCGAGGCCGCGTACGCCGGTGGCTTCGATGTCGGCGAGCACGGCGGTGGCGGCGGTGTGGTCGCGGCGGTAGCTGAAGGCGACGTGGTGCCCGGCGTGGGCGAGGCGGCGGGCGGTGGCGGCGCCGATGCCGCGGCTGCCGCCGGTGATGACGGTGACCGGTCGCATGTGCCTCTCCCCTGTCCTGGCTGCGGGGCCGACGCTACCGGCGGGCGGCGCGGGGC
>NZ_WAAS01000424.1:0-3376 GCF_008806585.1 Micromonospora sp. AMSO12t | reverse complement strand
ATCCAGGGCAGCCGGTGCTCGACGATCTCGTCGACGCCGGGCAGGAGTTCCGCCGCGGCGCGGCCCCGGGGCCCGCACAGCAACACCACCCGCTCGGCGTGGGCGGCGACGGCGCGGATGGCGGGCCCGGTCACCAGCACGTCCCCGGCCGAGTCGGCGCGTACCACCAGCACGGTCCCCGTCCG
The DNA here is from genome assembly GCF_008806585.1 of Micromonospora sp. AMSO12t. Classification (NCBI taxonomy): domain Bacteria; kingdom Bacillati; phylum Actinomycetota; class Actinomycetes; order Micromonosporales; family Micromonosporaceae; genus Micromonospora; species Micromonospora sp. AMSO12t. The sequence goes on along the minus strand of NZ_WAAS01000424.1, from coordinate 3,191 downwards.
CCCCCTGCCGGCGCCCCGCGCGGTGTCGGTGTCGGTGTCGGCCTGCCGGTAGGTGGCCGGGTCGAGCGCCGCCTGGCGGCGCAGGATCTCCGCCACCGCCGCCGGGAGATCGGCGGCCACCTGCGGCGCGGCGGCCACCTCCTGCGGCCGGGTCACCGGCGTGGGCACCAGGATCCCCGACGCGCCCGCAGCCGACGCCGCGATCATGTCCCGGCCGATGTCCCCCACCAGCACGCACCGCGCCGGCACGGTGCCCAGCTCCCGCGCCGCGGCGTGCACCAGCCCCGGCGCCGGCTTGCGGCACCCGCATGCGTCGCCGTCGTCGTGCGGACACACCAGCCAGGCGTCGAACGGCCCCAGCAACCGCTCGACCCGGGCGTGCACCGCCTCCATCTGCGTCCCGGTGAACAAGCCACGGGCCAGGCCGGACTGGTTCGTCACCACCGCCAGCCGCAGGCCCGCCGCCCGCAACCGGTCCAGGGCGGCCCGCGCCCCCGGCACCGGCCGTACCTTCTCGGGGTCGCCGTTGTACGGCACGTCCTCGATCAGCGTTCCGTCGCGGTCCAGCAGCACCGCGTCGAACAGGACGGGCCCGGGCCCCGCCGCGCCAGCACCGGCAAAAACCCGGGCTGACCTGCGCTGATCCGGCTCCACCTGGTCCTGTCGCACAGCCGGCGGGTTCCCGGCGCCCCGGGGAGTAAACGTCGTCCCGGACGCGCCCCCCGCGTCGTACGCCGGCGGCGCCGACACGCCGGCTCGCAGGTGCCGTTACCCGTCGCCCGGGAGAAGCTAACCCATCGGCACCGTTAGCCCCGGCCAGACCGGGGGTATGGGAGCACAGTGGCGATTGTGGAGAAAGTGATCAAAGCTTCCCCGCAGCAGGTCTGGGCGGTGCTGGCGGACGGGTGGACGTACAGCGACTGGGTCGTGGGCACGGTGCACGTGCGCGACGTGGACGACGCCTGGCCCCGGGTGGGCAGCCAACTGCACCACAAGGCCGGGCCGTGGCCGTTCTCCCTGCACGACGTCTCCACGGTGCTGACCTGTGACCCGCCGCGCCGGTTGGTGATCCGCGCCGGCCTCTGGCCGGCCGGGGAGGCCATCGTGGTGTTCACCCTCGAAGCGGTCGGCGCGGACGCCACCCGGGTACGCATCGGCGAGGACTTCGCCGCCGGTCCGCTGCACTGGATACGCAACAAGATCAACGACCTGGTGTTGCACCAGCGCAACAAGGAGACCCTGACCCGGCTGGCCGACATCGCCATGCGGCAGAAGGCGGACGCATGACGCAGACCGTGGTGGTCACCGGGGCGAGCGCCGGCGTGGGACGGGCGGTCGCCCGCCGGTACGCCGAGCGCGGCGCCCGGCTCGCGCTGCTCGCCCGCGGCGAGGCCGGGCTGGCGGCCGCCGAGCGCGACTGCCGGGAGCTGGGCGCCTCGGAGGTGTGCACCTACCGGGTGGACGTGGCCGACGCCGGGGCGGTGCAGCAGGCCGCCGACGACGTGGTGCACCGGTTCGGCGGCATCGACGTGTGGGTGAACAACGCGATGGTCTCGGTCTTCGCCCCGGCGTGGGAGATCCCGGCCACCGAGTTCCGGCGGGTCACCGAGGTCAACTACCTCGGCACCGTGCACGGCACCCTCGCGGCGCTGCGGCACATGCGGGCACGCGGGCGGGGCGCGGTCGTGCAGGTCGGCTCCGCGCTGGCCTACCGCGGGATCCCGTTGCAGTCGGCGTACTGCGCAAGCAAGCACGCCGTCCAGGGCTTCAACGACTCGCTGCGGGCGGAACTGCTGCACGACTGCCCGGGCGTGAAGCTGTCGATGGTGCAACTGCCGGCGATCAACACCCCGCAGTTCTCCTGGGTACGCACCCGACTGCCCCGGCACCCCCAGCCCGTACCGCCGATCTTCGCACCCGAGGTGGCCGCGAAGGCGATCGTCTGGGCGGCCGACCACGGGCCGCGCGAGCTGAACGTGGGCGGACCGACCTGGCGCGCCCGGCTCGGCGACGTCCTCGCCCCCGGCCTGCTCGACCGGAAGCTGGCACGCGACGGCTACGACAGCCAGCAGACCGACACCCCGATCGACCCGGTCGCCTGGCGGGACAACCTGGACCGTCCCGGGGACGACGAACGGGACCGGGGCGCGGAGGGCGTGTTCACCGACCGGGCCCGGGGCCGCTCGGCCGCCCTGTGGATCGGTACGCACAAGCCGGCCGTCTCCGGCGCCGCCCTGGCGGGCCTGGCGGTGGCCCTCACCGCGCTGGCCCGCCGCCTCCGCTGACACCCGGAACGGGCCCTCGTCGGGGCGGAAGACGGGGCGGTAGGGGTGGCCTTTTCGACCCGGATGTGGCAACTGGCTACGCTCTCAGGGAGCCCTGTCCGCCGACCGAGGATGTCCGACATGATCGAACCCGTGCAGTTGCCCGTGCCGTGGCGGGACGCACGCCTGACCGTCGTGGTTCCCACCTACAACGAGGCGGGCAACCTCCCGGTGCTGGTCGAGCGGCTGATGGCCCTGCCGCTGCCGGGCCTGAAGATCCTGGTCGCCGACGACAACTCGCCGGACGGCACGGGTGAGGTGGCGGACAAGCTGGCCATCGAGCACCCCGACCGGGTCGAGGTCGTGCACCGGGCCGGCAAGGAGGGCCTCGGCCGGGCCTACGTGGACGGCATCGGGCGCGCCCTCGACGGCGGCGCGGAGTACGTGGCGCAGATGGACGCCGACCTGTCGCACCCGCCGGAGGCGCTGCCGGGCATGCTCGGCGCGCTGCTCTCCACCCAGGCCGGCGTGGTGATCGGCTCCCGGTACGTGCCGGGCGGCGAGCTGGACGAGAACTGGCCGTTCTACCGGCGGGCGCTCAGCGGCTGGGCCAACCTCTACGTGCACACGCTGCTGCGGGTCCGGATCCGCGACCTCACCGCCGGCTTCAAGATCTGGCGGGCGGACGCGCTGCGCGACATCGGCCTGGAGCGGGTGCAGTCCAACGGCTACAGCTTCCAGGTGGAGATGCACTACCTGGCCACGAAGCTGGGGCACACCATCCTGGAGGTCCCGATCCGCTTCGAGGAGCGGCGCGACGGCGCGTCCAAGATGACCACCGCGACCAAGGTCGAGAGCGCGCTGATGCCGTTCAAGCTGCGCAGCAAGCACCGCAACATCGAACGCTGACCCGACCCGACCCCCGCC
>NZ_WAAS01000423.1:0-3440 GCF_008806585.1 Micromonospora sp. AMSO12t | reverse complement strand
GTGTACGCGCCGCGCTCGCCCCCCTCGTCGGCGTGCCCGCCCTCGGCGACCGGGTCCACGTCTCGGTGGCCGACGTGACCACCGGCCAGCCGCTCTTCGGCCGGGGCGAGGACGACGGCACGGTGCCCGCCTCGGTGACCAAGCTGGTCACCGGGGTCACGGTGCTCGCCGCGCGTGGTCCGGCGTACCGCATCCCGACCCGGGCGGTGGCCGGCGCGACCCCGGGCGAGGTGGTGATCGTCGGCGGCGGGGACCCCACGCTGGCGGTCGACAAGAACGGCTTCTACCCGGGCGCGGCCCGGCTGGACGACCTTGCCGGTCAGGTGCGGGACGCCCTCGGCGGCACGAAGCCGACGAAGGTGACCGTTGACTCGTCGCTCTACTCCGGTCCGCTCTTCGAGCCGGGCTGGGACGACGACATCCCCACCGGCGGCTACGGCGGGGCGATCTCGGCGCTGATGACCGACGGGGCCCGCAGCGACGTGACCCGCGCGAAGAAGGACGAGGCGGCCGGCAACCACTGGGCCGAGCGGGTGTCCCAGCCCGACCTCGCGGCCGGCAGGGCCTTCGCCAGGCTGCTCGGCGTGCCGGCCGGCGCGGTCGCCCGCGGCACCGCCCCCGCCGGCTCCACCCCTGCGGCCGACGCGGGCACCACCCCCGCGACCGCCCCGGGGCCCGGCGCGGAGCTGGGCAGGGTGGAGTCGCTGCCGATGGTCCGGCTGGTCGACATCATGATCAGCGACAGCGACAACATCGTCGCCGAGGCGCTGGCCCGGCAGGTCGCGTTGGCCCGCAACCAGCCGGCCTCGTTCGCCGGCGCCGGGGCGGCGATGGACGCCGTGGCCGGGGAGCTCGGCCTGCCGGCCGACGAACTCACCCTCGCCGACGGCAGTGGCCTGTCGCGCAGCAACCGGATCAGCCCCTCGCTGCTCACCGACCTGATCGCGCTCGCTGGCGACGGCAGCCGCCCCGAGCTGGCCGCGATCTTCGGCGGCCTGCCCGTCGCCGACTGGTCCGGCACCCTCGCCGACCGCTACGAGACGGCGGCGACGAAGGCCGGTGCCGGGGTGGTCCGGGCCAAGACCGGGACCTTGACCAAGGTGCACGCCGTCGCCGGCCTGGTCAGCACTGCCGACGGTCGGCTGCTCACCTTCGCCGTGCTCACCGACGCGGTGCCCCCCGACGGGCTGACGGCCGCCCGGGGGGCGCTGGACCAGATCGGCGCCGCCCTGGCCGGCTGCGGCTGCCGCTGACCGCCGCCGGGCGGGACGAGTGCCGCACGCCGGCCTGGACGGGACCGGCGACGTGCGCCGGGCCTGGGCGGGATCGGCGTCGGGGCGGGACCGGCGTCACGTAGTGCCGGGGCCGGACGGGGACCGCGTCGGACGGGACCGGCATCGATCGCCGGGCGCGAGCCCGGGCCGGGGTGTCGCGGCGCGGGTACGGTGGGGTGCATGGCGCAGTTCGTGGACTGGGATCTGGCCGCCGCGACCGCGGGGGCGCTGAGCAAGTCGGGCCCCCGGGTTTCGTACACCGAGGCCACCGACGTGGTCAGTGACCTGCGGCGGTTGACCGACGAGGCGGCGGGGCACGTCGCGGACTACACGGGTCTCCGCTCGCAGGTGTCGCACCCGCCCGTGCGGGTGGTGGACCGGCGGGACTGGGCGGCGACCAACATCGCCGGGCTGCGCGAGGTGATCACCCCCCTGGTCGGCCGGCTCACCAAGGACAAGCAGCCAAGCGCGCTGACCGAGGCGATCGGCTCCCGGGTCACCGGCGTACAGGCCGGCACCGTGCTGGCCTACCTCTCCGGCCGGGTCCTCGGCCAGTACGAGGTCTTCTCCGCCGACCCGGGGCAGTTGCTGCTGGTCGCGCCGAACATCGTCGAGGTGGAGCGCAAGCTCGGGGCCGACCCGCGCGACTTCCGGCTCTGGGTCTGCCTGCACGAGGTGACCCACCGCACCCAGTTCACCGCCGTGCCGTGGATGCGGGCGTACTTCCTCAGCGAGGTGCAGGCCTTCGTGGACGCGTCGTCCAGCGGCGGCGAGCACCTGCTGGAGCGGCTGCGCCGGGGCGTCGCCACGCTCTCGGACGCGGTGAAGGACCCGGAGAGCCGCACGAGCGTGCTGGACATCGTCCAGACCCCGGGGCAGCGGGCCGTGCTGGACCGGCTCACCGCGCTGATGACCCTGCTGGAGGGGCACGCCGAGTTCGTCATGGACGGCGTCGGCCCGCAGGTCGTCCCGAGCGTGGATCGGATCCGGGCGGCGTTCAACCGGCGCCGGGAGGCCGGCAACCCGCTGGAGAAGGCCATCCGCCGGCTGCTCGGCATCGAGGTCAAGATGCGTCAGTACGCCGAGGGCCGCAAGTTCGTGCACGGCGTCGTGGACCGGGTAGGCATGGCGGGCTTCAACAAGATCTTCGACTCGCCGCTCACCCTGCCCCGGCTGGAGGAACTGGGAGACCCGGACGCCTGGGTGGCGCGGGTGCACGGGCCGGTCGGCCCGGCCCCGACCGCCGGCTGACCGTACGCCCGTGGCCGCGCTCGCTCCGCCGGTGGCCGCGATCCGGGTCGCGGTCCGCCGGGCGCTGGCCGACCTGCCGCCCGGAGGGCCGGTGCTGGTCGCCTGCTCGGGCGGCGCGGACTCGCTCGCGCTGGCCGCCGCCACCGCGTTCGTGGCGCCCCGGCTGGGTCGCGCCGCCGGCCTGGTGACGGTCGACCACGGCCTCCAGGAGGGCTCGGCGCGGCGGGCCGCTGCGGTGGTGACCTGGGCCCGCGAGGTCGGCCTGGCCCCGGTCGAGTCGGTGCGGGTGGAGGTGGCCGGGCGCCCGGGCGGGCCCGAGGCGGCCGCCCGGGAGGCGCGCTACCTGGCGCTCGCCGAGGTTGCCGGCCGGCTCGGGGCGACGGCCCTGCTCACCGGGCACACCCGCGACGACCAGGCGGAGACCGTGCTGCTCGCGCTCGCCCGGGGCGCCGGCCCGCGCGGGCTGGCCGGGATGCCCGCCCGACGGGACCTCGACGGGGTGCCGCTGCTGCGCCCGCTGCTGGAGGTCGGCCGGGAGCAGACCCGCACGGCGTGCGCGGTGCTCGGGCTGAACCCCTGGGAGGACCCGCACAACGCCGATCCGTCGTACGCCCGGGCCCGGGTCCGGGCCGACCTGCTGCCCGCCCTGGTCCGCGCGCTCGGGCCGGGGGTGCTGGACAACCTGGCCCGGACCGCCCGGCTGGTGGCGGCGGACAACGCCGTCCTCGACGAGTTGGCCGACGCCGCGCTGGCCGACGTCCGTCATCCCGACGGCGGGCTCGCGGTGCGGGCGCTGGCCGAGCTCCCGCCGGCGGTACGCGGCCGGGTGCTGCACGCCTGGGCCCGGGAGTTGGGCGCCCCGCCCGCCGCCCTGTCGCACCGGCACGTGACCGCGCTGGACACGCTGGTCACCGG
>NZ_WAAS01000422.1:0-3442 GCF_008806585.1 Micromonospora sp. AMSO12t | reverse complement strand
GCCGGGCGCCCCGCGCGGCGTCACCGCCGCCGCCGGCAACGCGCAGGCCCGGGTGAGCTGGCGGCCGGCTCCGGCCAACGGGGCGGAGATCGTCCGGTACGTGGTGCAGGGCGCCGGCCAGCGCGTGCAGGTGGGCGCCAACCAGCGGGCCGTGGAGATCAAAGGCCTGACCAACGGTGAGACGTACCGGTTCTCGGTGCACGCGGTCAACGCGAAGGGCGACGGTCCCGCGCGCACCAGCAACCCGGTGACGCCGACGGCCGCGGTGCCGGACCCGCCGGCCGCCGTCACCGCCCAGGAGCGCCCGGACGGCACGGTGCTGGTGAAGTGGCCGGCCGCCAACGGGCAGGGCAACAGGATCGCGAAGTACGTGGTCACGGCCACGTCGGCGGGCACCAACGCCCCGGCCGGCGAGTCCCGCCGCACCGAGTTGGTGGTGCCCGCGGGCGAGTTGGAGTACGGCACGCAGTACGCGTTCACGGTGGTGGCGGTCAACGACCGGGGCGCGGGCTCGGCGGCCTCGCCGGTGAGCAACACCGTCGTGCCGTACGCGCCGCCGGAGCGGCCGACCGACTTGCGATCGACCACTGTGGCCGACCGGCCGGGCTCCGTCGCGGTGCAGTGGTCCCCGGCGGTGGCCAACGGCCGGCCGGTGACGAAGTACGTCGTGGACGTGGGCGGGCGCAGCAGCGAGGTGACCGACACCCGGGCCACGGTGGACGGGTTGGGCAACGGCCAGAACGTCACCGTGAAGGTGCGGGCGGTCAACGAGGCCGGCCCCGGCCCGGAGGCCACCGCCACGGCCCGTACGGTGGCCGAGCCCCGTGTCACCGTGACCGGTTCCTCCGCGACCGCCACGTCGGCGACGGTGACGTTCACCGTGGACGCCGGCGGCGGCAAGGCGACCTGCTCGCTGAGCACGGGCGGTGAGCCGGCGAAGTCCGGCAACTGCTCCAGCATCACGATGACGGGCCTGACCCCGGGCACGGCGTACACGTTCACCGTGACCGCGAGCAACGCCGCCGGCAAGGGCACCGGCACCCGCGCCCAGGCGACCGACGCCCTCTACGGCATCGCGACCTGCAAGAACGGGCCGGACGGCGAACAGCGCACGTACTGCGACAGGAACGTTGACGGCCGCAACGGCAACGAGGTCTTCAAGGTCACCCGGCAGGACAACGACCAGCAGGCCGGCTGGGCGAAGCCCGGCACCCGGCTGAAGGCGTACTGCAAGAAGTCGGGCGAGAACGTCGATTCCTGGATCTACAACAACCAGAAGCAGAGCACCTGGTGGGTGCAGGTCGACTACAAGGGGAAGAACTACATCCCCTGGGCCTGGCTCAACCTGGAGGGCGGCGACGACATCAAGGACCTGCCCACCTGCTGACCCACCCAGGCAAGGAGCACCACCCGCGTGAACACCCCAGAACCGCTCACCCAGCCGGAGGTGCAGGGCTTCGCCGCCCTCGTCGCCCGGCTGGCCGAGAACGTCAACGCGGTGGTGCTGGGCAAGCCCCAGGTGGTCCGGCTGGCGCTGACCGCGCTCTTCGCCCAGGGGCACGTGCTGCTGGAGGACGTGCCGGGGGTCGGCAAGACCACCCTGGCCCGGGCCGTCGCGGCGACCGTGAAGGGGCAGTGGCGGCGCATCCAGTTCACCCCTGACCTGCTCCCCTCCGACGTGTCCGGGGTGACGATCTTCAACCAGGCCACCCGGGGCTTCGAGTTCCACCCGGGCCCGGTCTTCGCCAACATCGTCATCGCCGACGAGATCAACCGGGCGTCACCGAAGACCCAGTCGGCGCTGCTGGAGGTGATGGAGGAGCGCACCGTCACCGTCGACGGCGTCCGGCACCCGGTGCCGCAGCCGTTCCTGGTGGTGGCCACCCAGAACCCGGTGGAGATGGACGGCACGTACCGGCTGCCGGAGGCCCAGCTCGACCGCTTCCTGGTGAAGCTCTCCGTCGGCTACCCCGACGAGGCGGTCGAGGTGGAGGTGCTGCGCGGGGCGACGGTCCGCTCCCCCGAGGCGCTGACGGCGGTCACCGACACGGCCACCGTCGGGGAGATGGTCCGCATGGCCCGCCGGGTGCACATCGCCGAGCCGCTCTACGCGTACGCGGTGCGGCTGGCTGCGGCCACCCGCACCCACCCGCAGGTGCGGGTCGGCGTCAGTCCCCGGGGCGTGATCGCGCTGACGAGGGCGGCGTGCGCGTACGCGCTGATCGACGGGCGGGGCTGGATCATGCCGGAGGACCTGAAGACCCTGGCCGAGCCGGTCTTCGCGCACCGGCTGCTGCTCACCCCCGACGCGCAGGTGCGCGGGGTGACCGCCGCCGAGGTGCTGCGCCAGGCGGTCGCCTCGGTTCCGGTGCCGCTCCCCTCGGGCCAGCCGGCCCCGGTCCAGGGCTGACCGGCGACGCCGGTGTCCGCGCTCACCGCCCGGTGTGTCGGGCTGCTCGTCGCCGCCGTCGTGCTGCTGGGCGTCGGATTCCGCTTCGCGTACCCGGAGTTGACGCTGCTCGGGGCGGCGGCCGGCATCGCCGTCGGGTACGCCGTGCTGAGCGCGGCGTGGCGGCCCCGCCTTGAGGTGACCCGCAGCGCCGACCCGGACCGGGTGGCGCGCGGCGAGCCGGCGGCGATGACCCTGACGGTGCGCAACGCGGGGCGGCTGCGGGCGGCGAGCCTGGTGGCCGAGGACCGGTGCGGGGACCGGGCGGTTCCGGTGCCGCTGCTGCGGCTGCGACCGGGCCGGGACACCACGGTCCGTTACGAGGTGCCGACCGCCCGCCGGGGCGTGGTGCCGGTGGGGCCGCTGCGGGTGACCCGGCGCGACCCCCTCGGCCTGGTGGCGCTGGCCCGCCCGTACGGCGGCACGGTGCCGGTCTGGGTGCACCCGCGCGTGCACCCGCTGAACGCGGTGCCCACGGGGGCGGGGCGCAGCCTGGACGGCCGGGTGGACAAGGTGCCGCACGGCTCGATCACCTTCGACTCGCTACGCGAGTACGTGGTCGGTGACGAGTTGCGCCGGGTGCACTGGCGGACCAGCGCCCGGGTAGGTGAGCTGATGGTGCGGGAGAACGTGGACACCAGCCTGCCCCGGATCGTGGTGCTGCTGGACAACCGGGCGGCGGCCCACCCGGAGCGTCTGGACGGGGTGGCCGAGTCGTTCGAGTCGGCGTGTGAGGCCGCCGCCTCGGTGCTGGTGGCCGCGTACCGCGAGGATCTGCCGGTGGTGCTGCTGCTGGTCGCGCCGGAGTCGGCGGGCGGTGACGCGGCGGCGCAGGGGCCGCTGGACCGGCTCGCGGCGGCGGAGCTCGCCGACGGGGGTGACCTTCAGCCCGCCACCACCCGGCTGCGGCGGGAACGGCTCGGCGACACGCTGGTCTTCCTCACCGGGCCGGGCGGCCGGGACGACCTGGGGACGGTGGGCGCGCTGCGGGCC
>NZ_WAAS01000421.1:0-3453 GCF_008806585.1 Micromonospora sp. AMSO12t | reverse complement strand
AGCGTGGCCGCCTCCACCAGCACCTCCCGGTGCGCGGCCTCCCGCCCCCGGCTGCGCCGCGGCGCCCGCCAGTCGAGCAGGGCCAGCACCTCCTCGGGGGTGGGCCCGGTGGCCGGCTCCAGGTCGGCGAGGACCTCCAGCACGGCCCGTCGGGCGGCCGGCGCGCCGGCCCGTTCCGCCTCGGCGGAGAGCACCGTGATCGGCCGGTCCCGGTCGTCGCGCTGCCCCACCAGCCCGGCCTGCCGCGTCATGGTCAGCCAGGCCCGGGCGAGCTGCTCCCAGCGCTGCGCGAGCGTCCCCGCCCGCCACACCTCGTACCCGGCGGTGGGCAGGACCTGCTGGTCGGCGCCGTGCCGGGTGGTGGTGGCCCCGGGCAGGTCGACCTCGCCGGCCAGCCCGCCCGCGTACGCCGCCTCCAGCAGCAGGGCCGCCGTCGACTCGTCCACCCCGACGGCCTTGGCGAGCCGGCGCAGGTCACGGACGCCCAGGCCGCCCGAGCGCAGCACCGGCGCCGGTTCGGCGGCGAGCTGCTCCAGCAGCGCCTCGGTGTGGCGTACCACCTCCATGGTCTGCCCGGCCCCGGCGGAGTCGGCGGCCTTCGGCTCGCGCGGCGCCGTGGCCACGGGCGGCGGGCTGCTGCGCAGCGGGCCGAGCGGGCCGCTGTCGCGGCGCAGCAGCAGGCCCACCTCCCGGGGCAGTTCGACGGTGCCCGTGGCGCCGGCCCGGCCGCCGGAGACCGGCACCAGCAGGTGGTGGTCGACGAGCCAGCGCACCGGCGAGCCGGTCGGCACGCCGCCGTTCGTCGGGTCCGGGGGCAGGTCGGCCTCCGCACCGAGCGGGGGCGCCTGCAACGCGCCCGCCGGCACGCTGCCGACCGGCGGCCCCGCGGCCAGCCGGTCCAGGATCGCCCGGGCCGAGGGCGGGGCGGCCAGCAGCGTCCGCCGCAGCTTCGCCGGGTCCGCGCAGAGCGCCGCCGCCCGCGGGCCGAGCTCCGCCGCCGATCGACCCAGGCCCGCCGGGTACGGGGAGACCTCGTCGACGCTCGCCACCACGCGCAGGGCACTCTCGGGGCCGTACAGCACGAAGAGCGCGCGCAGCCGGTCCACGGCGGCGCGGACGGTGGTGGGGGCGGGCGGCTGCGGCCCGGCGGTCGCCATGGCGAGCACCGCGTCGGTGGAGGTGGTCTGCTCGGCCGCGTCCCGGGTCAGCCGGGCGGCGTCGAGCATCAGCAGCGTGAACTGGTCCAGCGCGTCGAGGGCGCGGGCCACCGAGACCCGCGACTGGGCCCGGGTGGCGAGCGCGGAGACGTCGGCCGGCACGGGTACGACGAGGTCCGGCCGCAACTGGAGGAGGGCGGCGAGCGACTCGTCGGGAAGTGACCGTAGGTGGTCGGCGAGTGAGGTGGTCATCGTCGTTCCACGCTAGCCCGGCAGAGGGTCCTCCCGCCCCTCGGACGTCCGGCTGACCCGGGGTTGGGCGGGTACGTTCTCCCGCATGGCAGCGCTGACGGTCGGCTTCGACCTCGACATGACCCTGGTCGACTCGCGTCCCGGCATCGCCGACACGTTCCGGGCGTTGACGGCCCGCACGGGGGTGCACGTGGACGCGGCGGCCGCCGTGGCGAGGCTCGGCCCGCCGCTGCGTACGGAGATCGCCCGCTGGTTCCCGCCGGAGCAGGTCGACGAGGCCGTCCGCACGTACCGCGAGCTGTACCCGGCGTACGCGATCACACCCACCGTCCCGCTGCCCGGGGCGGTCGCCGCGATCGACGCGGTACGCGAACGCGGCGGGCGGGTGCTGGTGGTCACCGCCAAGCACGGCCGCCTGGCCCGGCTGCACCTCGACCACCTGGGCCTGGTGGTCGACGAGGTGGCCGGCGACCTGTTCGCGGAGGGGAAGGCGACCGCCCTGCGGCAGCACGGCGCGACCCACTACGTCGGCGACCACGTGGCCGACATGGTGGCGGCGGGGGCGGCGGGCGTACCCGGCATCGGGGTCGCCACGGGCCCGTGCGCCGCCGACGAGCTGCGCGCGGCCGGGGCGGCGGTGGTGCTGGATGATCTCACCGGATTCCCGGCGGCGCTGGACGGCATGATCCGGCTAGCCTTGGAGCGGTAGACGTCTCAAGCTCAAGCGAAGCAGGGGTTCTCAGGTGCCGACGGGTCGAGTGAAGTGGTTTGACGCGACCAAGGGATACGGGTTTGTCACCAGTGACGAGGGTGGCGACGTGTTCCTGCCCAAGGGCGCGCTACCGACGGGTGTCACCGACCTCAAGGGCGGTCAGCGCATCGACTTCAGCGTGGTGGACAGCCGCCGGGGCGCGCAGGCGATGGGGGTCAAGCTGCTCGACGCCCCGCCGTCGATGGCGGAGTTGCGTCGCCGGCCGGCGGAGGAGCTGCACGGCCTGGTCGAGGACATGATCAAGGTGCTGGAGGCGAAGGTCCAGCCGGACCTGCGCCGGGGTCGCTTCCCCGACCGCAAGACGGCGCAGAAGATCGCTCAGCTGGTCCACGCGGTCGCCAACGAGCTGGAGGTCTGAGGCACCAGCCCGGCGTCGGCGGCCCGGCCGAGCAACGCCTCGACGGCGGCGAACCCCGCGTCCCCCAGGTCGGCGGTGAACTCGTTGACGTAGAGCCCGATGTGCCGGTCCACCACGTCGGGCTCCATCTCCTGGGCGTGGGTCAGCACGTACTCCCGGCTGGCGGCCGGATCGGCCCAGGCCTGGCGTACCGACTCGCGGATCCACCCGGCTGCGGCCTCCGGGTCGACCGCGCCGCGCCGGGCCAGGATGGCCCCGAGTGGGATGGGCAGGCCGGTGTCGGCCTCCCACCACTCGCCGAGGTCGACCAGGGCGGTCAGGCCGTGCCGTGGGTAGGTGAACCGGGCCTCGTGGATGACCAGCCCGGCGTCGTACCGGCCGGCGGCGACGCCCGGCATGATCTCGTGGAACGGCACGACCTCGATCCGCGCCGGGGGCCGGTCGGCCGCCCAGAGCCGGAAGAGCAGGTACGCCGTCGTCCGGTCGCCCGGCACCGCCACCGTGGCACCGCTCAGGTCGGCGCGCCCGGGGCCGTCAGGCCGGTCGGGGTGGTCGCCACGGGTCAGCACCAGCGGGCCGCAGCCGCGGCCCAGCGCGCCCCCGCAGGGCAGCAGGTGGTAGTCGTCCAGCAGCCACGGCAGCGCCGCGTAGCTCACCTTGACCAGGTCGAACGCACCCCGTTCGGCGGCCGTGTTGGTGACGTCCACGTCGGCGTACGTGACATCGACCGGCGGTGCGCCGGGCACGAGACCGTGCACCAGGGCGTGGAAGACGAACGTGTCGTTGGGGCAGGGCGAGAAAGCCAGCGAGAGCGCCACACCCTCACCGTATCCCCGCCCCGGGTGGGTCGCCCGACCGTGGCAGGTTCGGTGTGACCTGGACCCACCGGCGCCGAGCCGACGGCCACCTTGCCA
>NZ_WAAS01000420.1:0-3461 GCF_008806585.1 Micromonospora sp. AMSO12t | reverse complement strand
GGTCAGAACCAGTCGTCGCGCATCTCCAGCGTGGTCCGGTCGAGGCTGTCCAGCAGGTCGAACTGCGGCCCGGTGCGGGGCAGCTCGTGCCGGAAGAAGTACCGGGCGGCCTGCCGCTTGCCGGCGTGCAGGTCGGCGTCCGGGCCGTCACCGGGGCCGCCGGCTGCCTCGACGACGAGAAGCTGCTCCAGCCACATCCACGCGATCACCACGTGGCCGACCGCCTCCAGGTAGACGCTGGCGTTGGCCAGCGCCACCTCCGGATCGCCGGTGCTCCACAGTCGCCGGGTGACCAGGGCGACCCGGTCGAGGGCGGCGCCGAGCGGGGCGGCCAGCTCGGCGGCCTCGCCCCCGGCCTTCCACGCGCGGCTGGTCGTGGCCCGGACCGTCTCCACCAGCAGCGCCAGCCCGGCCCCGTCGCGCATGGTGACCTTGCGCCCCAGCAGGTCCAGCGCCTGGATGCCGTGGGTGCCCTCGTGGATCGGGTTGAGCCGGTTGTCGCGCCAGTGCTGCTCGACGTCGTAGTCGCGGGTGTAGCCGGAGCCGCCGTGCACCTGGATGGCCAGGTCGTTGGCGGCCAGGCACCACTGCGACGGCCAGCTCTTCGCGATCGGGGTGAGCACGTCCAGCAGCAGCCGCGCCCGCTCCCGGTCCGCCGCGTCCGGCGCGGTCTTCTCCTCGTCGAGCAGCCGGCCGCAGTACAGGACGAGCGCCAGGGCGCCCTCCACGTAGCTCTTCTGCGCCAGCAGCATCCGGCGCACGTCCGGGTGGGCGACGATGGGCACCTGCGGCGTGGCCGGGTCCTTGTCGGCGAGCGGTCGACCCTGTGGCCGCTGGCGGGCGTACGCGAGGGACTTGAGGTAGCCGGTGTAGCCGAGGGCGGTGGCGCCGGCACCCACCCCGACGCGCGCCTCGTTCATCATGTGGAACATCTGCGCCAGGCCCTGGTGCGGCTCGCCGACCAGGTAGCCGACCGCGCCGGGGCGCCCGCCGGGCCGGTGCACGCCCTCGCCGAAGTTGAGCAGCGTGTTGGTGGTGCCCCGGTAGCCCATCTTGTGGTTGAGGCCGACCAGCACGACGTCGTTGCGGGGGCCGAGCGCGCCGTCGTCGCCCAGCAGCACCTTCGGGACGATGAACAGCGAGATCCCCTTGACCCCGGGCGGGCCGCCGGGGATCCGGGCGAGCACCAGGTGGACGATGTTCTCCGACAGCTCGTGGTCGCCGCCGGAGATCCACATCTTGGTGCCGTGCAGCCGGTACGTCCCGTCGTCCTGCGGCTCGGCGCGGGTGGTGATGTCGGCCAGCGAGCTGCCGGCCTGCGGCTCGGACAGGCACATCGTGCCGAAGAAGCGCCCCTGCACCATCGGGCGGACCCAGGTGTCGATCTGCTCGGGGCTGCCGTGCGCCAGCAGCAGGTTGGCGTTGCCGAGGGTCAGTAACGGGTACGCCGAGGTGCCGGCGTTGGCGGCCTGGAGCCAGGCGAAGCAGGCGGCCCGTACGACGTGCGGCAGTTGCATGCCGCCGACGGACGCGTCCATGCCGGCGCCCAGCAGCCCGGTCTCGGCGAAGACGTGGAGAGCCTCCTTGACCTGCGCGATGGTGTGCACCCGGCGGCCGTCGAAGGTGGGCTCGGCGAGGTCGGCTGCCCGGTTGTGCGGGGCGAACCGCTCGACCGCGACCCGCTCGGCGAGCTCCAGCACGGCGTCGAAGGTCTCCCTGGAGTGCTCGGCGTAGCGGTGCCGCTCGGTCAGCCGGGTCACGTCCAGCCAGTCGTGCAGCAGGAAGCGCAGGTCGCGACGGGAGAGCAGGGTGGACGACACGGGTCTCCTTCCGTCGACGGGCGGGCCGTCGGCCGCGGCGCGGCCCGGCGATGCCCTCGCGCAGGTCATCCTGTCTGATCCGGCCGGCCACCGCATCACCCGACGCCCTGCCCTCGCTACCGGCGGCGGCGCGGACGGAGGCTGTCGTGATGGGCGGAGCAGGGCATCACACCGCAATCCGGACAGGTTCTTGCCATATCGATAGACAGGTCCCTATCCTCGCTGGAAAGCGCTTTCCGGGCACGGGCGACGGCATCACGACAGGCGGAACGGGCGGAGCACGATCACGGCGGCCTCGCGGCCGACGACCTCGACGGTCGAGGCCGGGCGGAACCGCCGACCCGCTCCACATCGAGAAGAAACACCCCCACAGCCGGGTCGACGAGCGACCCGTCCGGCGGCCGGCGGCCGGCGGCAGCCTCGACGGCCCCGCCGGCCGGACCACGGCACGTGGCAGCAACACCCGGCATTTCATACGAAGGTGAGGCAAGGATGAGACGACCAGTCGCACTGCGACTCCAGGTGGCACTGGCCACGACAGCCGTCGGGGCCGCGCTCGGCGTGGCGGTCCTGCCGATGCAGCAGGCGTCGGCAGCCGCCGGTGCCGCCACCGGCTATGCGACCCAGAACGGCGGCACGACCGGCGGCGCGGGCGGGCAGACGGTACGGGTCAGCACGGGCACCGGGATCCACACGGCCCTGTGCACCCGGGCCAGCAGCAGCACCCCGATCATCATCGAGGTGCAGGGGACCATCAACCACGGCAACACCGCCAAGGTGTCGGGCGACAGCTGCAACACCGCCGCCGGCGTGATCGAGCTCAAGCAGATCAGCAACGTGACGATCATCGGGGTCGGCAGCGGAGCCGTCTTCGACCAGTTGGGCATCCACATCCGCGACTCCAGCAACATCATCATCCGGAACGTGACGGTCCGGAACGTCAAGAAGTCGGGCTCGCCCACGTCCAACGGCGGTGACGCCATCGGCATGGAGAGCACCGTCCGCAACGTCTGGGTCGACCACGCCACCCTGGAGGCCTCGGGCGGGGAGTCGGAGGGGTACGACGGCCTCTTCGACATGAAGGACAACGTCCAGTACGTGACGCTGTCGTACAGCATCCTGCGCAACTCCGGCCGTGGCGGCCTCATCGGGTCCAGCGAGAGCGACCGCTCGAACGGCTTCGTCACGTTCCACCACAACCTGTACGAGAACATCGACTCCCGTACGCCCCTGCTGCGCGGCGGCATCGCGCACATCTACAACAACCACTACGTGAGCCTCCACGAGTCCGGCATCAACTCGCGGGCCGGGGCCAGGGCCAAGGTGGAGAACAACTACTTCCGGAACTCCAAGGACGTCCTGGGCACCTTCTACACCAGCGAGGCCGGCTACTGGCAGGTCGCCGGCAACGTCTTCGACAACGTGACCTGGTCCAGCCGCAGCGGCGACAACAACCCGGCCGGCCCGAACCCGGTGTCCAACACCAGCGTCAGCATCCCGTACTCCTACAGCCTGGACGGGGCCGCCTGCGTGCCGGACGTCGTCCGCCAGACGGCGGGCGCCAACACCGGCCTGCGGGAGTCGAACGGCAGCTGCTCGCCGCAGACGCCGGCACCGACGCCGACCACCCCCACCCCGGGG
>NZ_WAAS01000419.1:0-3634 GCF_008806585.1 Micromonospora sp. AMSO12t | reverse complement strand
TGGCTGGTCGGGTGGCTGCTCGGCAAGCTCTTCTTCCGGGCCCCGAGCAAGCTGCGGCTGGCCCGGCACTCGGAGGGCTTCCTCGCGCTGGCCGCGACCTTCCTGGCGTACGGGCTGGTGGAGGTCGTCAGCGGGTACGGCTTCCTGGCGGTGTTCGTGGCCGCGCGGGCGATCCGGGCCGCCGAGCGCACCCACGAGTTCCACGCCGTGCTGCACGACTTCGCCGAGCAGGTGGAGCGGCTGCTCACCGTGCTGTTGCTGCTGCTCTTCGGCGGCGCCGTGGTGGGTGGCCTGCTGGGCCCGCTGACCTGGCCGGCCGCCGCGGTCGGACTGGCGCTGGTCTTCGTGGTCCGCCCGCTGCTCGGCTGGTTGTCGCTGCGGGGGGCGCCCGGCCGGCCGGCCGAGCACTGGGTGATCGCCCTGTTCGGCATCCGGGGCGTCGGCTCGTTCTTCTACATCGCGTACGCGACCGCGAAGACCGACTTCCCCCAGGCGGACCTGCTCTGGGCGACCGTCGGCCTCGTGGTGATCGTCTCGGTGGTGGTGCACGGCATCGCGGCGACCCCGGTGATGCAGTTGCTGGACCGGGCGGGGGAACGCACGTCCGACCCGTCCGAACGCCGCCACGCCGGCGAGCCCGTCACCGCCGGGGGTTGACCGCCCGGCCCGCCGGTGTGCGCAGGGGCCGCTTCCTCACCCTGCGCCCAGGCGGGTGACGAGGGCGCGGCCGAGGTCGCGACCGGAGAGCCAGGCGCTCTGCACCCGGGGTGCGCCGAACGCGTCGCCGGCCAGCCCGACGCCGTCGGCGTCGAGGTGGTACGTCCCGCCGGGGCCTTCGGTGGGCTTCGCGTACGTCCAGCGGTGCACGTGCACGTGCTCCGCCGCTTCGGGCAGCCCCAGCAGGTCCCGGACGGCCTCCTCGATCGCCGGGCCGGCGCCGGAGGGCTGGGCGAGGTGGCCGGCGGCGAACCCGGGCGTGGTGTGGGCGACCAGCACCGGCGCGTCGTCGCCGCGGCGGTCGCCGTCGTCGCAGACGAGGTTCAGCAGCGGGTGGTCGTTGACGAAGGCGCCCCGGAAGGTGGCCCACCGGCGGGCCGGGAAACGCAGCACCCCGGCCAGGGACGGCGACCAGCGTTGGACCTGCGTGGCCCGGGTGGCGGCGGCCAGGGCCGGGTCGAGCAGCAGGGCCGCCTGCGGCCCCGGCATGGCGAGCGCCACCGCCTCGCAGGGCCGCCCGTCCACCACCGGTCCGGGCGCGACGCCGAGCACGAGCCGGTCCACGGTCACCGGCAGGTCCCGGGCCAGGTGCTCCACCAGCGTCCGCAGCCCCCGGGTCGCCGCCCAGCGCATCGGGCCGGGCGCCGCACGCCGGCCGTCGGCGCCGTACGCGACGAAGGTGTCGGTCCACTCGCGGGCCAGGCCGGCCGCGCGCCATCCCTCGGCCACCTCGGCGAAGTCCGGATCGCTGACCGTGAAGTAGGCAGCGCCGGTGTCCGCCGGCCGGCCGTCGAAGCGGCGGCTGGCCATCCGGCCGCCGGCCACCCGGGCGCGCTCGCGGATCTCCACCGGGATGCCGGCGCGGGCCAGTTCCGTCGCGCACGCCACTCCGGCGATGCCCGCGCCGACCACCACCACACCCGCCCGCTGCGCCGCCGTCATCCGGTGATCGTATGCGCGCCCGCGTCGCCCGGACGGCCGGAGACACGCCCGACGCGTCCGGGCGTACGACGCGCCGGAGGGCCGCATGGATCGGCGCCGCACGGGGTATTGGCACGTCTGTTCGAAGGAAGGTGGAGACCATGACGGACCGCAGCAGCAGCCAGGCCGACCCGCAGAGCGCCATCAAGGACCCGGACGAGTGGGTCACCGGTGAGGAGCCGCCGACCGCCGCCCAGGAGTCCTACCTGGCGACCCTGGGCCGGGAGGCCGGCGAGGAGCCGCCGGAGGGCCTGACGAAGGCCGAGGCCTCCAAGCGGATCGACCAGCTCCAGGAGGAGACCGGCCGCGGTCAGTGACCGGGCGGGCGGCGCGGTGGCAGGCGGTGCAGTTCGACCTCGTCGAGCCGCCCCGCCGCCACCCGCGCCGTCAGGTACGTGGCGTACGGCTGGGCCCGCCGGTCGGTGGGCGAGCCGGGGTTGAGCAGCCGCAGGCCACCCGGGGCGACCGTGTCCCAGGGGATGTGCGAGTGACCGAAGACCAGCACGTCGGTGTCGGGGAAGCGGGCCGCGCAGCGGCTCTCCCGCCCGGTCTTCGGGCCGGTCTCGTGCACGACGGCGATCCGCAGCCCGTCGAGTTCCACCCGGGCGACCTCCGGCAGCCGGGCGCGCAGCGCCGGCCCGTCGTTGTTGCCGTACACCCCGACGAGGCGGCGGGCCCGGGCGGCAAGGGCGTCCAGCAGCGCCTCGTCGACCCAGTCCCCCGCGTGCAGCACCACGTCGGCGGCGTCGACCGCCGCCCAGAGCGGCTCCGGCAGGTCCCGGGCCCGCTTCGGCACGTGGGTGTCGGCGGTGATCACCAGGCGCATCCCGCCATTCTCCCCGCGGACCGCGCGCCGCGGCCGGCCCGCCGCCCCGGAAAGTCGCGGCCTCGACGCGGACCCTTCACATCGCGGCAATCAGCACGTAGTTTGACGGCGATGCATGGGAGCGCTTCCAGCGGTGCTCCTCGATGGATGGGAGATCCCGTGAGAAGCAGACCCGCATTCGCCGCGCTGAGCGCCGCGGCGGCGCTCACCGTCGCCGCCACCGTCACCGTCGGCATCGTCCGCGCACCCGCCGCGGTCGCCGCCGACTCGGCGTTCTACGTCGACCCGGCGACGGCTGCGGCGGCCTGGGTCGCCGCCAACCCCGGCGACCCCCGGGCCGCCGTGATATCCGGCCGGATCGCGAACGTTCCCCAGGGCCGGTGGTTCACCCGGACCAACACCTCGACCGTACGGTCCGAGGTCGACGCCCTGGTCGGCGCGGCGGCGGCTGCCGGGAAGGTGCCGATCCTGGTCGTCTACAACATCCCGAACCGGGACTGCAGCGGCGCGAGCGGCGGCGGCGCGCCCGACCACGCCACGTACCGGCAGTGGGTCGACCAGGTCGCGGCCGGCCTGGCCGGACGGCCGGCGACCATCGTCCTGGAACCCGACGTGCTGCCGCTGATGACCAGCTGCCAGAACGCGGCCCAGCAGGCCGAGACGAAGGCCTCCATGGCGTGGGCCGGCAAAAAGCTCAAGGCGGGCTCGGCCGCCGCGAAGGTCTACTTCGACATCGGGCACTCCGCGTGGCTCGCCCCCGGCGAGGCCGCCTCCCGGCTGCTCGGCGCGGACGTCGCCAACAGCGCGGACGGCATCTCGCTCAACGTCTCCAACTACCGGCGCACCGCCGACGAGGTCGCCTACGCCAAGGCCGTGATCGCGGCGACCGGGCTGTCCCGCCTCAAGGCGGTCGTCGACACCAGCCGCAACGGCAACGGGCCGGCCGGCTCCGAGTGGTGCGATCCGGCCGGGCGGGCCATCGGCACCCCGAGCACGACCGCCACCGGCGACTCCGCCATCGACGCGTACCTGTGGGTGAAGCTGCCCGGCGAGGCCGACGGCTGCATCGCGCCGGCCGGCCAGTTCGTGCCGCAGCGGGCGTACGACATG
>NZ_WAAS01000418.1:0-3637 GCF_008806585.1 Micromonospora sp. AMSO12t | reverse complement strand
GCGGCCGGGGAGGACGACGACGCCTTCGGCGGCCGCGGCGGTAGCCAGCGCGACGTCGTCGGTGCCCTCCGGCAGGCGTACCCAGAGGTGCATGCCGCCGCGCGGGACCGGCTGCCGGGCCAGCTCCGGCAGGTGCCGGCGGAGCGCGGTCAGCAGCGCCTCGCGGCGGGTCCGCAGGGCGGTGCGCAGGGCGCGGCGGTGGCGCGTCCAGGCCGGGGTGGTGACGAACTCGATCGTGGCCTGTTGCAGTGGCCCGGCGACGAAGAAGTCGTCGAGCAGCCGGGCCGCCCGCAGCCGGGCGCCGGCCGGGCCGCGGGCGCCGATCGCGGCGACGCGCAGCCCGGGAGCGGTCGACTTGGTCAGCGAGCGCAGGTAGACGACGTGCCCGTCGGGGTCGTCGGCGGCCAGCGGCGGCGGGGCCTGGCCGTCGATGGTGAGGTCGCGGGCGTAGTCGTCCTCGATGAGGAACGCCCCGGCGTCGCGTACGGCCTCGGCGACCCGGGCCCGGCGGTCCTCCGCGAGCGTCGCGCCGTGCGGGTTGGCGTACAGCGGCTGGCAGTAGAACAGCCGGGCGCCGGTGCGGGCGAACGCGGCGGCGAGCTGGTCGGGGCGTACTCCGTCGGCGTCGGCGGGCACGGGCACCACCCGGAGGCCGGCCGCCCGGGCGGCGGCCAGCGCGCCCAGGTAGGTCGGTGACTCGACGAGCAGGGTGTCGCCGGGCGCGGCGAGCGTCCGCAGCGCGGACGACAGGGCGGCCTGTCCGCCCGGGCAGACCACCATGTCCTCGGCGCGCAGCCCGACCCCGGCCTCGCGGGCGAACCAGGCGCGCAGGTCTTCGCGCCCCTCGGCCGGCCCGCGCTGCCAGGACGCGGGCTGCCGGGCGGCGCGGGTGAGCGCGGCCCCGAGCGCGGCGGCGGGTTGCAGCTCGCCGTCCAGGTAGCCCCCGGACAGCGGGATCGCTCCTACGGGCGGTAACGCCAGTAGCGCCTGCATCTCGTCCTCGCCCGGCCGGCGGGGGCCGAGCGCCACGGTCTGCCACGACAGGTCGGGGGCGCGCCACTCGCGTGGCGGGGCGGCCACGAAGGTGCCCCTGCCGGCCTGCGTCTCGACCAGTCCCTGGGCCACGAGCTGGCGGATGGCCTCGGCGACGGTGACCGGGGAGGCCTGGTGCCGGGCGGTCAGCTCGCGCACCGAGGGCAGCCGCGTGCCGGGATCCGCAGCAGCCGCGAGCCCGCGCAGGTCTTGGGCGACGCGGTCGGCTGCGTTACCGTCATTCATGAACGGGAACAGTAGCGCTACTGCCAGAACCACGGTAACGGCGGACCGGACGGTCGGCCTCGCCCTCGGCGCGCTGGGCGTGCTCGCCTTCAGCATGTCGCTGCCCGCGACCCGCGTCGCCGTGCAACAGCTCGACCCGTGGTTCGTCGCCTTCGGCCGGGCCGTCGGCGCGGCGCTGCTGGCATGGGCGTACCTGCGATCCACCGGCGCCCCGCGGCCCACGGGCGGTCAGTGGCGGCGGCTGGCGGTCGTCGCCCTCGGCGTCGTCGTCGGTTTCCCGCTGTTCACCTCGCTGGCGCTCATCACCCAGACCTCCGCGCACGGCGCGGTCGTCATCACCGTGCTGCCCGCCATGACCGCCGTGTTCGCGGTGCTGCGGGCCGGCGAGCGACCGCCGCCGCTGTTCTGGGCCGCCAGCGCCGGCGGTCTGCTGGCGGTGCTCACCTTCCTCGGCGCCAGCGGCGCGGTACGCGGGGCCCTCGCCCCGCCCGACCTGTTCCTGCTCGCGGCGGTCGTGCTCTGCGGCCTGGGGTACGCCGAGGGCGGCGCGCTCGCCCGCGAGCTGGGCGGCGCCCGGACGATCTGCTGGGCGTTGCTGCTCTCGCTGCCCGTCACCGTCCCCGTCATGGTCGTCGTCGCCGTGGCCGCCCCGCCGCGCGCCGACCCCGTCGCCTGGTCGGCGTTCGGCTACCTCACCGTGATCTCCATGTTCCTGGGCTTCTTCGCCTGGTACGCGGGCCTGGCCCGGGGCGGCATCGCGCAGGTCGGGCAGATCCAGCTCGCCCAGCCGGTGCTCACCCTGGCCTGGTCGGCGCTGCTGCTCGGCGAGGCCGTCACCCCTGCCTCGATCGCGGCGGCGGTGGCCGTGCTGGCGTGTGTGGTGCTGATCCAGCGCACCCGCGACCGCGCGCCGGCACCCGCGGTGGGGAAGGCCTGACGGGGGACGCGCCCAGCCCCGGGCGGTGCGGGGCTCGTACCGCCCCGCCCTGACCTGCCCCGGTCGCCGACGGCTCCCCGGCGACCGCTCAGCTCAGCCTGCGGGAGTGGGCCGGCGGGTGCTCCCGGGTCGGTCAGGCCAGCGCGGCGAGGGCGGCGAGCAGCCGGTCCACGTGCCCGGTGGTGCTGCCCAGGCCGATGCTGGCGCGCAGGGCGGTCGGCGGCAGATCCCGCCGGCCGCCGCGGGCGGCCGCCTCGTCGAGCAGCCGCCGGGCCAGCGGGTGGGCGCAGAAGAGGCCGTCGCGCACCCCGATGTCGTACGCCGCCGCGAGTTCCGCCGCCACCTGCGTCGAGTCCCGGCCGGCCACCACGAACGACACGATCCCCACCCGGGGCGCCGCCGGCCCGAACATGCGCAGCTCCAGCACGTGCGGCAGGGCCGCGAGGCCCTCGCGCAGCCGGGTCAGCAGAGCCTGCTCGGCGTCGTGCAGGGCGGCCCGGTCCGCGTCGGCGAGCGCGGTGCAGACCGCCGCCAGGGCGACCGCGCCGAGCAGGTTCGGGGTGCCCGCCTCGTGCCGGGCCGGGCCGGTCGCCCACCGTACGTCGTGGGTGGCCGCCCCGACGTGGCTGGTGGCGCCCCCGCCGGCCAGGTACGGCGGCGCGGCGTCCAGCCAGTCCGCGCGCCCGACGAGCACCCCCGCGCCGAACGGGGCGTACAGCTTGTGGCCGGAGAGCGCGAGGTAGTCGACGTCGAGGGCGGCGACGTCCACCGGCGCGTGCGGGGCGAGCTGCGCGGCGTCCACCGCGATCCGGGCGCCGTGCCGCCGGGCCACCCGGGCCAGCTCGGCCACCGGCCAGCGTTCCCCGGTCACGTTGCTCGCGGCGGTCACCGCCACCAGCACGGGCGGGCCCTGCTGCGCGCTGCGGGGGCCCGACGGGTCCGGCCTGCGCAGCTCGCCGAGCGCCGCGTCCAGCGCGCGGAGGGCCCCGGCGGGATCCGGGGGCACCGGCAGCCGCACCGAGCCACGAGGCCAGGGCAGCAGGTTGGCGTGGTGCTCCCCGCCGAAGGTGACCACCGTCGTGCCGGCGGGCAGCGCCCGGGCCAGCAGGTTCAGCGCGTCGGTGGTGTTGCGGGTGAAGACCACGTGGTCGCCGGCGCGGGTGCCGAGGAAGTCGCCGACCGCCTGCCGGGCGCGCTCGTAGGCGAGGGTGCAGCGCCGCGACAGCGCCCCGGCGCCGCGGTGCACGCTGGCGTACCAGGGCAGCAGCTCGGCCACCGCGTCGGCCGCGGCCCGCGCGCACGGCGCGGTGGCCGCGTAGTCGAGGTTCACCTGGCCGGGTACGCCGAGCACGTCGAGCGGGTCGGCGACGGCGGGCGGCTGCGGCGCGGGCGGGGGTACGAGCGGGGGTACGAGGGTGACGG
>NZ_WAAS01000417.1:0-3642 GCF_008806585.1 Micromonospora sp. AMSO12t | reverse complement strand
CGCAGCTCAAGCCGGAGTCGGTCGAGGGGGTCCGGGCGATGATGCGGGAGGTGGTCACGGCCGGCTCCGGCAGCGCGCTGCGGGACGTACCGGGCGCGCCGGTGCACGGCAAGACGGGCACCGCCGAGTACGACGACAACCCGGCGCACACGCACGCCTGGTTCGTCGGCTGGCAGGGCGACGTCGCGTTCGCGGTCTTCGTCGAGAAGGGCGGAGCCAGCACCGCCACCGCCGTCCCCGCCGCCGAGCGCTTCCTCCGCGCCCTCTCCCGCTGACCAGCCTCACCGACACCGGTCTCGGCACCGGTGGCGGTGGCGGTGGCGATGGCGGTGGCGGTGGCGTTGACTGGCGGCGTCGGGCACCCGTGGGCACCGCCGCTTCGCGGTTCACGCGGCCACGTCCTGGTCGGCGTGGTCCGTCACGTGTCGGCGACGGCGACGTGTAGTTGCGGCAGCCTCGGCGGCCCGAGCCGGCCGCACAAAGGGCCGGTCGCCGCACCGGGAGCCCCACCTGCCTGCCGCCAGGAAGCGAGCTTTGGTGATCAGGACGCCATGGACGTTACCGGGCGGTTTTAACGTCCATGGCGTCCTGATCACCACTGGATGGCGGGCGTTCCCGCGCAACCGGAGCGACGCTGTGGAGCTGCCCCTACCGACGGGGCAGGCGCCGACGCCCGCCGGGCGCACGCCGGCAATCCACCGGTGGAACACCATGGGTGTCAAAAACCTTCGGTGACACCCCTGGTGTTCCACCCGTCACCTCGCGTCCCACCAGCCTCCGCGACCGGACCCGGCAGGTGCGCCGGCCCTAGAGCAATCGGCCCTGCCTCGACCGGCCCGTCTCGATCGTCTTGGGCACGTGCCACCAGCCGCCCGGCCGTGACCTGCCCTGGGCACGTGCCACCAGCCGCCCCGCCTCGCCCTGAACCGGGCACATACGACTATCCGTCCCGTTTTGCCCTGAACCGGGCACATGCGATCAGCCGTCCCGTTTTGCCCTGAACCGGGCACATGCGATCAGCCGTCCCGCCTTGCCCTGAACCGGGCACATGCGATCAGGCGCCCACCTCGCCCTGCCCTGGGCACGTGCGATCAGCCGCCCACCTCGCCCTGCACCGGGCACGTGCGATCAACCGTCCCGGCGCGACCGGGCCCGGCAGGTGGGCGCACAGATGGGGCAGTTCGACAGGGGGTCAGGCGATACCGGCGGCGGATGGCGAGGTGCCGTCCTCGGGCGAGGGCGGCGGGTCGCCCGGGTCGAGGCCCGCGAGCGGTGCCCGGCGCAGCAGGCCCGGGCCTGCGGAGGCGGGCGGGCCGACGGGTTCCGGCACGGCGACACCGTCGGAGGCTGCGCCACCCGGGGCCACCGGCCCGAGCGGCCGGAGCGGGGCTGGCGGAGCGCCCTCGGCACGCTCCTCGGCGCCGCCCGGGTGCCGGTCGTCGCCGTCGCTGCGTGGAACGGGGGCGGAAACGAGCGCCGGGGCGGAGGCCGACGGAGGCATGATCGGCACCTCGGGTCGACCGCTGCTCCGCCGTGCGGAGGGCACGACCGAGCCGGCAGACACCGACGGCCCGGCCGAATCCGCAGACGCCGATGGCCCAACCGAGCCAGCAGACGCCGAGCGCGTGGCAGGGGCGGCAAACGCAGACGGCCCAGCCGACACCGCAGACGGTCCAGCCGACACGGCAGAGGAAGACGGCACGCCGGGGGCGGCAGAGGAAGACGGCACGCCGGGGGCGGCAGACGGCGACGGCACGGTCGGCGCGGCGGACGCCGACGGGCCCGGCAGCAGTCGGGGCGGCGAAGCCGTCGGCGCCGAGACCGGGCGCAGCCCGGCCACCACGGTGTTGACGATCTCGGCCGCGTACGCGCCGTCTGGGTCGTAGTCGGGGTCGAAGACGGTCAGCTCGACGCCGAGGCAGTGCGGGGTGTCGACGAGGCCGGCGAGCAGGATCTCCAGCTCGGCGAAGGCGATCCCGCCCGGGTCGGGGGCGTCGACCGCCGGCATCACGGCCGGGTCCAGCACGTCCACGTCGATGTGCACCCAGTAGCCGGCGCAGTCGGCGAGCTGCTCGTGCGCCCACTGTGCCGTACGCGCGGCGCCCTCGGCGCGCAGCGCCGGCACCGGCCGGGTGGTGATCCCGGCGGCCTGGAGGTCGAGGCGGTACTCGTCCTGCGCCCGGATGCCGAGCACCACCACGTCGATGTCCCGGAAGTACGGCCGGCGCCCCTCGATGGCGGCCAGGTCGGCCTGCCCCCGCCCGGTGACCAGCGCGAGGTCCTCGCCGGCCGCCGCGCCCACGTAGGAGGCGTTGCCGGGGTGCCGGAAGTCGGAGTGGCCGTCGACGAAGACCAGCCCGATGCGCCCGCCGACCGCCTCGCCGAGCCGGTGCATGGCCAGTGCCGAACCGAGCAGGATCGAGCAGTCGCCGCCGAGCACCAGCGGGAACTCGCTGCGGTCGATGATGGCGCCGATCCGTTCCGCGAGCGCCACCGAGTAGTCGGCGATCTCGCGGGCGTGGCAGACCCCGTCACCCGGTCGCCAGTCGCCGGGGTCGTAGCGGGGCGCGGTGAGGCAGCCCGCGTCGCGGGCCCGCAGCCGGGCGAGCAGCCCCTGGTCGCGTAGCGCGCCCGGGGCCTTGCCGCAGCCGGGGACCGAGGTGGACGTGGGTGGGCGCAGGCCGAGGTTGCTGGGCGCGTCGAGGACGGCGATCCGGCGCATCATGGGCTCCCGTCCTCGAGGTGTCGGGCGGGCCGGCCGGAACGCCGGCCCGCGCTGGCGTGCTACGTACTCACAAGCAGGGCGTGATCACGAACAGGGCGTGGTGCTCAGAACAGGGCGCTGGCCAGGGCCCGGCGCGCCGCGGCGACCGCGGGATCCTCCGGCCCAGCGACCGTGAAGAGGCTGACCAGGTGCTGGCGTACCTTCTCCCGCTCTTCACCGGCGGTGCGGCGGACCACGCCCACCAGGCGGGCGTACGCCGCCTCGGCCTGACCGCTGAGCACCTCGATGTCGGCGGCCAGGAGCTGGGCCTCGACGTCGTCGGGGTTCGCCTGGGCGGCGGCGACCGCCGCGCCCGGGTCGGCCCCGGCCACCCGGCGGGCGAGCCCGACCTGGGCGAGGCCCGCCTCCGCCGCGGCGTCCGCGGGCGACTCCGCGAGGATCTTGCGGTACGCCTGCTCGGCCGCGTCGAGGTCGCCGCTCATCAGGGCGTCGTCGGCCTCGTCGAGGCGCGGGTCCTCCGGCTCGGCGACGCTCACGCCACCGGCCTTGAGCACCGCCTGGATCCACTGCCGCAGCTGCGCCTCGGGCACCACTCCGGAGAAGGCGTCGACCGGCTGGCCGCCGACCACCGCGTAGACCATCGGGATGCCCTGCACCCGGAACATCTGGGCGATCCGGGGGTTGGCGTCCACGTCGACCTTGGCGAGCACCCAGGCGCCGCCGCCCTCGGCGGCCAGCCGCTCCAGCACGGGGCTCAGCTGCTTGCACGGCTCGCACCACTCGGCCCAGAAGTCCACGATCACCGGTGTGGTGAGCGAACGCTCGAGAACCTCGGACTGGAATGTCGCCTCGCTCACGTCGATGACGGCGACGCCACCACCGGCGGCGCCGGGGAAATCGGCGGAGGGGGCTGACTG